>NZ_DDDQ01000154.1:0-24809 GCF_002336325.1 Roseivirga sp. UBA1976
ATAGTAGTTGCTTGGAAGATCTCCTGAAAGAAAGATGTCGAATGAGCAAGTATAGTTTTTATGAAATGTTTGTAGCTGTTGAGAATTGATTGAATTGATATCTGAAGGATAGAGGCGGTAGCCATAGGGATGGTCTTTGAAAAGGGCATTCCTAAGGTTTATTGAGGAAGTATAACTTCCCTTTTGCATATTCAGTTTAAGCCTGTTTTGCTCTTTTTCTTTGAGTGTATTTAGTGCCTGATCGTGAAATGAGCTTTCATATATGATGTCGCTAAGAAGGCCTATGTTCTCATTGAAATGCTTTTTGAGACCATAGATTGAGATAGAAGAGTGGTCGAAGCCGGGGGTTATTTCGACAAAGCTACCCAGTTCATCTATTTTCTCCGACAGTTGTGCTCCGCTGTATCTATTTGTGCCTTCCAGGAGCATCTTGATGGCCAGTTGAACCTCAGCTGCATTTTGCGCATTAAGATTGCTTCCTTTTGTAAGTAACTCTATTCGAAATGCCTCTGTGTTTTTTTCAGGGTATGCATACAGGTTGCCTCCTCCGGGAAGGGAGAACTTTTCGATCGGTGGTAAAGATATTTTTTGAACTTGCTGAACCGAGGGGGCCTGAGTTCTGTCGAGCATATTAATTATCCTCCTTTTTCTTTGAGAAATTGATTATGGCACCAAACCGCAACGTTTCGGCCAATGGATGCTCTTGTAATTGTGGTACTAGATAGGAGAAGTTCAATTCGATCTTCTCCAGCTTGAAGCCAAGCCCGGCTGTGAAATACTTTCTATTTCCTTTGTTTTCGTGTTCGTAGAAGTAACCGGTTCTGAGGGCAAATTTTTCATTGTATTCGTATTCGGCACCAATTGAAAACATTATTTCTTGCAGCTCTTCATTGAATCCTCCGGGGGCATCTCCGAACGAACTAAAAATTCCATCCAAAAGGCCTTTATCTCTATGTGATCCATCGGGTTGTGGGGTTGGAACCATCAGCTTACTGACATCTAAGGCAATAGTAATTTTATTGTAGGGGTCCAGGAATGAAGAAAGTGCAGTACCTAACCGCAAGGTGGTAGGTATGAAGTCTTCTTCATCAGCACTATTGTACGAAATCTTGGAGCCTATATTGGTAATGGTGGCTCCGTAAGATATTTGAGACTGTTTGTTTAATACCGTTAATTGTGTTCTGTAGTATACTCCAATGTCGGCTGCAATACTGGTTCCTGGTTTAGGGTCAGAAACAGGGCTGGTGGTAATATTGCCTGAGAGATTGGAGAGTATGTACTTACCGGTTACGCCAAGGCTAAGGTTGTCGCTTAGTTTACGTGAATAACTTGCGGCAATGGAGAACTCCCTTGGAGTGAAACTTCCTATGGGTTGTCCGGCTCCATTGGTTAATTCTATATCGCCAAGATTGAAGTAGGTAAGTGCTACACCAAAGGCTTGTTCATCATCTATTTTTTTAAAACCGGAGAGGTAGGAGAGCGACATATCGTCTACATATTTTTTTAACCATGGGGTGAAGGTGATGCCGAGTCCTGAGTTTTGGTTTATTTGGGATAGTTTGGCCGGATTCCAAAATGTGGCATTAAGATCTGGGTTGGTAGCTACACCAACGTCTCCCATGGCTCCTGATACAGGGTCTGGAGCAATGGTGAGAAAAGGTACGGCTGTTCCAATTACATTTCTATCTGTATCCTGGCCACTTATGTTTCCTGAGTTTTGTCCAAAGGTATTGAGAGTGATGTAGGAGAGGAGTATGGTGAAGATGAAAATCCTATGTTGCATGAATTTTTTGTTCAAAGATAGTACGTAATAGTTAATTTGAAATTATGAGTTTTCTGCGTACAAAGTCGCTTTTTCCCGTTGTTTTTGAAACTATTTTGAGTGTATAAAAGTAAATGCCGGCATTTAGTCGTTGTTGGTTATTGTCTTTTCCGTTCCAGTTTATCTCTAATGTAGCTTCTGCACTGAGCACTTCTTGTTCTATTCGGTGTACAGGTTTGCCTTGATTACTGATAATATCAACACTTACCAGAAGGTTTTCCTGTACCAATTTGTGAGTTACTTTAAAAAAGGTTTCCTCTATAAACGGATTCGGATAGGATTTTATTTCTGTGATGTACGATGAATTCTCCATTACCTCAAACTCCAGGTATTCAACGGCTGCATTTCCGTGTGAGTCTCTTGCTCTTACTTCTATGCGGTGTTTGCCTTCTGGAAGACCTTGCAACAAAGTGGTTGCCATACCACGCCCCGCTTTGTCTGGCAGAGTGGTGAAGGTTTCTCCCAGGTCAATCTGTAGTGTGTCATTAAGAATGAGCATTAAGTTTTGACCCAGTACGGCATTGGAAATGTTTATACCGGTTTGGTCTCTAAGCTTTACAATGGCTAAAACATCAGGGTCGAAGGGACTCTGAGGGGGTGCCAGGGTATCATTGAGGAAAATTCTGATTTCAGGGGGGGCGGTATCTGTGACCGGACTGGGGTGTGTGCCACCAAGCGTAAAGGAAAGAGTGCTACCTAAAGCCTCTTGATGGTTGGTTTTTGCATAGGCCTGAATTTTTCCATGGCCGAAAGAGTAGTCGATGTTTTTAGGGATTGTAAAATTTATGGTAAAATGGCCAGCTTCTACTGTGGCTTCTCCTCTAAATAATACCCGGTCTCTTTCCTTATATTCGAAAGGAGCATTTTCTGAACCAAGGGTAATTTTCGGTTGGGTCTTGTCTAATAGTTCTATGGTCGCTATTCCGTTAAAGTTGGGGGCAACAGAACCATTGGAGATAATTCGGCCACGAACTTGAATCGGTTGAAGCGCCCTTAGTGTATCTGTTTCAGAGGGTTCTTTTCCATTTATGTGTGTTATTTCTACCTGATTCTGAGGATATGCAAGCCTCATGCTTGGGTCGCCAAGGAGGATGAAGTTTCGGTTTAGGCTTCCTTGTAGTGAATTATTTTTAGTGAATTTGATGACATCCCCGAGTCGTTGGTACTCTCCGTTGTTTTGTTTGAGCATGGAACCGTAAAGAGCTTTGTTCAGGCGATAATTGGTGCTGGAAAATACAGGCCGGGCGGTTGTTAAGAGTCCAATAGCTCCACCGGTGTTTTTAAAAATCAATCGTTCCGCTCCCGATTCTGTATTAGGATCGTCATTTCGTCCGAACTCGCAAGTGGCAGTAATCAGAAAAGGCATTTTGTAGGTATTTCGCCACTGATCTATATGATTGAATGTGAGTATGCGTTCTTGGGTCCAACCAAATTCAGCACCATGACCTGTAAAGTTGATGAACAGTTTTCCCTGGTTTACGGCATCGAGTAATGCTTTTTCTGCAGCCGGAGAAAACTCGCCATTAGGCTTTCTTTCCTGTTCGAATGCATCGAGATAGAACTTGTTTACCCGAAATTGATGATAAGTAGTGTCTACCAGAGTGGCGAGCTGATCGGCATCGCGCTGGTGAATATTTCTGTCTCCATCGTCTGCAACAAAGAGAATTTTACTTTTCCAGTTGCCCATAGTGTTTGGATGGGTATGGTATAGAATGATTTTATCTATAGCTTTTTTGGCCTGATCGTAGTTGCGTGCAGGTATGCGTCCTATACCAATGTCTAGTTGATGATCTCCTGATGTAGACTCCTCCCAGAAGCCCTCGTCATTATCCAAAAAGCCAAAGAAATCGTCTGAGGAATAAGACAATAGCGGGTGTATGGAGTTTCTCGACTCATAAGTGGGTACGAGGTTGGTATTGTCTGATACTCTGTTTTTATAATCAAATGAGCCTTTTCCCAAAAAGAGCACATACTTTAAGTTGCCCTGATCGTATTTGTGTCTAATGAAATCGCGAATGGCCACAATATCCTGGCGGCCGCTGCTAAACTCATTGTAGATTTGTGAGGTTGAAGCTACTTGAACGCTCATAAGGTCGTGCGTTCTTCTAAATGTAGCTAAACGCTCGGCCTGTGGTATTAAACTCTCATGAGTAACAATTAAAAAGTCGACCGGAGGGGTTGCTCTGAGGTTTTGACTAGCTATGGACTTAAACTGAAGGGGCTCTGGTAAACTTGATGGATTAAAAACCTGATATGTAGCTTGTTCTTCTGCAAAAGCTCCAAACTGGGCTTGGTTGTTCGATCGGCTGAATTCCTGAATAGCAATATTGGATGGGTCCGAAATATTCCAAATGACCAGATCGTTGCCTGAAGTTTCTAACTGATATGTAACTAAGCCCGAATAGTCGGGGGTGAACCGGAGTGTTTTCTGCTCAGTTTGGAATGCAGCTTTTGCCTCTACCTCTACAAGGTATTTATCTAAATAGGCTACGGCATTGCCTGAGCTATTTCTGTCATAGGAGAAACTAACTTCTAAAGCATCAGAACTGAGTAGATTTAACGGAATAGAGAAGCTGTTCTGCTGGATATTGCCTTTTATGGTGTATTGTGAGTTGGGTATGGCATTGAAGTTCATTTGTCCGACTTCCGATCCATTCACTTTTATGGAGGCTTGGGTAGTGGTAAAGGCCTGTGCCACAAGGCTTGCATGAATTGTGGCCTGGGTTGCTTCCGCTAAACCGGCTAGGCTATGCTGGAAGGAGATTGGAACGGAGGTAATGCTTTCGCCAAGCCATTCTCTACCGGAAGACAGCAGGTTAATTAGGTCATTTTCATGATAAAACAGATACCTGGATTGAGTGATTTTTTGATGGTCGGTGCCTAGGTTGGGAGTCTGTCGAGCCCTTTTTCCGGCAGAAGGTTTATGTGTAAGGAAATAAAATACACTGTCTGAATAGAGATTTTTTTCTACCTGAAATGTTTCCGTAGTGCCATCGTAGATGGTTTTGTGGGGTGAATCTACATAGAACAGGATAAAATCGTTTTCGTTGAACACACCATCGTTTGCTCCCGACACCACTATGGCGTTTTCAGTGAGGTCAATCGGTCGTTGGTCGCTGTTAGATTGAGGGAGCATGCCTCCCGGATTTCCGTAAACGGCCAATTGGCGAGGGTCTATGCTTTCCGGAGAAAAGCCCATTTCGCGCAGTTTGTTCCATGAGATTTTATATACACCGGGAGAGGTAAAGCCCATCTTCACCCAGTGCCCTTCGGCCAAAACACTGGCTTGCTGGGCATGCAGTCTAGGCTGCATGAAACAGAGGAGCGCAATAAGAAGGTGTTTGGCTTTCAATACTTTAAGTTGCTGATTTATAACGTTTAAACTTTGTGGGTTGTATTTTCGGAGCTTTTAAAATTAACGGTGAGCGACAGCAGCAAATAAAGCATCATTAGGTAAGGAGCCGAGTCGAACCTAAACACGGCTACCAAGGGTATAGTTGAAAGTAGTAGTGTATATTTCTCCCAATTATGCCTAAAAGCAAATCCTTTGAATTTTAATGAGATCATTTTCATGGGGCTTACCATAAGAAATGAAAAAAATACGGCCAGTACTATGAACCAATAGCTTGCTTCATGAAGGGTTTGCCCAAAGTAGCTCGATTGATTGTATATAACTATGGGGAGTGCGGAAACAAACAGTCCATGGGCCGTAGTAGAAATGCCCTTAAAAACGGCACTTTGATTATCTGAGATATTGAAAATGGCCAGTCGTATGGCCGAACAAACGGGAACTAGTAAAATGAGATATCCCCAACCTTCTATCGGGAAATAGGATGCATATATAAAGGTGGGGAGCACCCCAAATGTGACCAAATCGGCTAGTGAATCGAGCTGCACACCGAATTTTGAAGGCACCTTAAGCGCTCTTGCCAAAGCACCATCGAGCAAGTCGCAAAAGGCAGCTGCAAAAACAAAGTAGTGCACTTTGGGTTCACTGCCCTCCGGGGCGGAAAGTATATGTTCTATAGCCAAAACCCCAAGGACCAGGTTGGTTAGCGTAAACAGGTTAGGTATGTTTTTTATAATCCATTTCATTGGATGGCGCAAAAAGGGTTGTACTTCTTTTCGTGACTAATGGTGGTGGGAATGCCGTGACCTGGATACACCAGAGTTTCATCATTTAACTTAAAGAATTTCTCCCGAATACTGGCAATTAAGGTGTCGTAATTCCCTCCCGGTAAATCAGTTCTGCCAATGCTTTCATGGAACAGAACATCTCCACCAATAAGAAATCCGTCCTTCCGGTTATAAAAAGCTATGTGTCCGGGGGCGTGTCCGGGTACAAAAAGTACTTCGAGTTGGCCACTGCCCACCTCTACGGTATCGCCTTCTTTAAGGAAGAAATCCGGTTGCGAGGGGGTATACTTTTGAAAGCCGTAGCTTGGTGCATAGGCTTCTACCGATCTGAGCGTATCAAGATCGTTTTCTCCAATGTAGAGTGGGGCGTTAAATTGACGCATAGCAAACGCATTACCCAATACATGGTCTATGTGGCCATGTGTATTCAATATTTTTTCTATGTGAATGGATTCTCGTTCTATGTAGCTAACCAGTTGAGATTCTTCGGCCGGATCGAAGCATCCCGGGTCAATAATAACTCCTTTGCCCTCTTCATATACCACATAGGTGTTTTCCATAAAAGGGTTGAACGTGAATGTTTTTACGTGCATACTTTAACCGTTTAAAAGCTCTAAATTTCACCGTTTATTCAAGAGTTATCAAGAATACTTCGATAATTTCGCTGCATGAGGGTGGACTATCTTGTGGTTGGAGCCGGGATTGCCGGTAGTGTATTAGCAAGACAACTCTTGGAGATGGGAAAACGAGTTATGGTTATCGATGAACCATCGCTTTCCAATAGTTCGAAAGTTGCAGGAGGGTTGTATAATCCCATTACGGGTAGAAAAATGGTTAAGACCTGGAATGGAGATGTGTTGTTTGAATATCTGGATGGCTTTTACCGGGAATGGGAAAACGACCTGGACGAGTCTTTTTTCTATAGTATTCCTATTTACAGGCCTTTCTTCTCTATAGAAGAACAAAATGAGTGGATGGCGAAGAGTATTGAGCCAGCCTATATCCCTTACATTGCCGGTATTAATCAAAAACCTTTTTGTGAAGATGAAGTGCAGAACCCTTATGGAGGAATTTTACTGAATAAATCAGGATACCTAGACACAGCTACTCTGTTGAAAAGTTTCAGAGCTTATTTAGTAAAGTCGGGCTTGCTTCTGGAAAGCCAATTCAACCCCAATAAGCTTCAAAAAATGGGAGGGAACTACACCTACGAAGGAATAGACTTTCGCCATTTGGTTTTTTGCGATGGTCACCTCTCAACCACCAATCCATGGTTCAGTTGGTTGCCATACCGGCCGGTGAAGGGGGAGTTACTTTTCATTAAATCTAGCGTTATGCCAAGGGTAATTTACAATAGAGGTGTATTTGTTATACCCTTGGGCAGTGGAATGTGTAAGTGTGGATCTACTTACGATCATGGCCAACTGGACGAAATTCCAACCATTGCCGCAAAAAGTGAGTTAATAGATCGTGTGAAGAGCCTGGTGAATTTTGACTTTGAGGTGATAGACCAGAAGGCAGGAATAAGGCCTGCCACAAAAGACCGAAAGCCTTTTGTTGGCAGGCATTTTGAAGAGAGAAATGTCTGGATTTTCAATGGGCTTGGAGCTAAGGGAGTGTCGTTGGCTCCATACTATGCAAGACAACTTGCATTACATATGGAAGAAAACGGAGCACTGGATGATGAAGTCAATATTGAAAGGTTTTTTTCGTTATTTTAAGAGTTTCTTCGACAACCACATATGGTTATAAAGTATTCCAAAACATACCCGCTTCTATTTGTGCTTTTCACTGTGCTGTTTGTGGTGAATGAGGCACAAGCACAAGCCTTCAGAGAGAAATTTGGTAAGAATAGAATTCAGTACAAGTATTTCGACTGGAGTTATTTTGCCTCAGAAAACTTTGAGGTGTATTATTACGAAGGCGGGCAGGGGTTGGCTCGAAAAACCATTGAATATCTCGAAAGTGAGTTTAACAGGATAACTGAAACCATTGGTTACCCGCCTTATGCCAAAATCAGAATCTTTCTTTACAACTCTGTGGCAGACAAACAGCAGAGCAATGTGGGGGTAAATGCCGGAGATTTTACGGTTGGTGGAGAAACCGAGTTTGTACAATCTCAGGTAGAGTTGGCTTATTCAGGCGACTACAGTTCTTTTAAGAAGAAGGCATTATACAGTATCACCGAGATGCTGATAGAAGAAATGTTGTATGGTGGCAACATTGCAGAAATGTTCCAAAGCTCTTTCACCAACCCCATTCCGGTTTGGTTTACAGGCGGTATAGCCAAATATGTGGCCTACGGATGGGATAAAGAATCGGACGATGCGGTAAGAGAATATGTTTCTACCACCTCAGAGGATAAGTTTATTCGCTTGAGTGCTGAAATGAACAGACTCCTGGGGCAGTCTATCTGGAACTATATTGCTCAGAAATACGGACAGCGCAGTATTTCCAACATTCTAAACCTTGCCCGAATTATTCGGAACGAAGAAAACAGTATTGAGCGTACTCTTGGAGTACCCTACGAACAGTTTATGAACGAGTGGCGCATTTTTTATAACAACGCCAACATTCAGCTTAAAGAGAATAACTATTCTGCTCCCGATCCCGGTACCAAGGTTTCAGGTAAAAATAAAAACGAAGACCGCTACACATCAGTGAAGTTTAGTCCTGATGGTCGTTTTTTGGCCTATGCAGCGACCAATGAGGGACAGTTTAAAGTAAGGGTACGAAATATGACCAATAATGAGGAGCGGGAGATATTTAAAGGAGGACTTAAGCTAATCGATCAGGAAGTTTACACACACTATCCTATCCTCAGCTGGGCCGACACTACCACACTGGGTATTGTTTATGCTGAAAATGGCGCAAATGTTTTGGCTGTAAAGCGATTGGGCGAAAAAGGAGAGCAGAAGCTTAAGATACCTCTTTTGGGTATTATTCAGAGCTTTGATTTTAAAGATGGAGGACGACTTGCGGTAATGACCGGCTCAATCAATGATGTTTCTAATGCCTATGTATACAATCTTGTAAGAGGTCAGGTAAGGAAAATAAGTGACGATCGTTTTGACGAACGAGATATAAGTTTTTTTGAGGGGTCGAATCAGGTGGTTTTTTCTTCAAACCGATCTACTGATAGTGTTTTTGTATCCGGCCCCGACAGTCTGGAACATGTAATGGGTAACCAGTTCAACTTATATACCTATGACATCGACTACCCCGACAGCTCATTTAAACAGCTTACTAATAGCCTGGCTATTAATGAACAACCCAAAGCTTTTGGTGGCCACACTGTGGTATTTGTAAGCGACCAACAAGGGATTAAAAATCTTTACTCATACAGTCTGCAAGATTCCACCACAAGGCAGCTTACTAGTTTTGTTTATAGTATTAAAACCTATGACTATCACCCTCAGAGTGGGCAGTTGGCCTTTGTGTCTAATCTGGAAGGAAAAGAAGCTGTGTTTTCACAATCTATTGATTTGACTCAGAGCATTTTTACCCCCGTTACTCCCCGAAGGGCTTTGGAGGTAGCAAAGATTATGGCTCAAAGAAGAAGAGAGAGGTTGGGAGAGCAATATAATAAGTTGGATTCTGTGCGAAATGCCGGCCCGTTGGTGCCTCAGAATGTAAGGTCTCCTTTGCAGCAGTTAGATTCCCTCAAAGAAGGAGCTATTAATACGGAAGAATATGAATTTAAGATAGAGTCTAAAGTCAATACCAAAGACTATCAGTTTGAGAAGCCTTCAGAAGACCCAACGGTGAGTAGCCGGTCTTTTTTGAGTATATACCAGAACACGCGGTCTACAGATAAAATACAAGGGCCGGCACCTTATGAAAACCGTTTTCAGACGGACAATCTGGTGACATCTTTTGTAATTGATCAGTTACGATCATTTAGCCAGCTCATGGAAATCCAAATGAATGATTACTTACAAAACCATCGGTTCAAAGGTAGTTTGCTGGTGCCGTTGAGCTTCAATCAGGGATATGACATATCTGGTGAGTACGAATATCTCAAAGACCGACTCGACTACAGTGTGAAATACTACCGCAAGAGCATCGTACGAATCGATCCGCAGCGTTTCTTGAATCAACGGTTCAATCTAAGCACTTTTAGTGTGGGAGCCAGCTATCCGTTCAGCCATAAGTTGCGCGTAGACTTTAACCCCTTCTTCGCTCAAACCAACTACATAGACAGAGATATACGTTTACTTATACCAAGTAATAATCCCTCCCAGTTCGTTTCGGAGAGTACAGCAACATATGGAGGCTTTAATACCTCTTTGGTATTTGACAACAGCGTGGTGGTGGGAACTAACCTTCACCAGGGAACTCGTGCAAAGGTGAGGTTTGAGTCTTTTCTGAAAATGAATTCTGAAGCTGTAAGCTTCAGTAATGTACAAGTAGACCTAAGACACTACTTTAGAGTGAACAAGGGGATATACCTTGCCGGTCGATTCTTCTATGGATCGTATTTTGGCAATGCACCTAAGAAGTATTTGTTGGGTGGAGTAGATAACTGGGCCTTTAACAGTACCGAATCTTCGAATGCCGAAGTTAATCCGTTGGACTTCCAGACCTTGTTCGATAATAGCGATGTGCTGTTCCATCAGTTTACGAACCTTAGAGGTTACAACTACAACACATTTCAGGGTAAGAATGTAATGACCTTTTCAGGGGAAATACGTTTCCCAATCAACCAATTGCTTACCAATTCAGAGCTTAAGTCCAACTTTTTGAGGAACCTTCAGGTTATTGGATACTATGACATAGGTTCGGCCTGGGACGACCTTTCTCCGTTTAAGCCCAAGAACAATCTGAATATTGAGGAAATCAGGAATGAAGGTTCTCCGTTTACTGCCGTAATCAACAATTTTTCAAACCCATGGTTGCAAAGTACCGGGGTGGGGGTAAGAACCATGTTGTTTGGTTTCTTTAGCCGAATAGACTTTTCGTTCCCAATACGCAATTTTGAAATGCTCAACCCTAAACTGCAACTGTCTTTTGGCTACGACTTTTAGTTTATTAGAAGTCAATTAACCTATTTTTGTGCATTAATTAGAAAGCATGCTAAAGTCAATGACCGGCTACGGCCGCACCAAAGGTACCGTTAAAGGCTATCAGGTAGATGTTGAAATTCGAACGCTGAACTCTAAGTTTCTCGATGTTCAACTTAAAGTTCCACGCCTGTTTCAAAGCAAAGAACTGGAGATTCGTTCCTTACTTTCCGAAGGTCTTACCCGGGGTAAACTGGCCGTGACCATAGACATGGTTCAGGATGCAGAAGCCGATAGCTCTAACCAGGTCAACCATGAATTGTTTAAGAAGTATTACAAGGAGTTTGAGGCTTTGGCAAAGGAGGTAAATGCCAACCAATCCGATCTTTTTCGTTTGGCTTTGCATAGCCCCGATGTAATGAATGGATCTGCTTTAGATGAAGAAGAACTTGAAGAACAGTGGAAGGGAGTAAAAAAGTTATTGGCCGAGGCCATAGTGTCTTGTAATAACTTTAGGCAGCAGGAGGGTGCAAGTTTGGCTGCCGAGCTTGCCAACTACATAGATAGTATTGGTAGTTTTCTGGAACAGGTGAAAGCACTGGATCCCGAGAGAGCAGAAGCCATACGCGAACGGATACTGAAGCATCAGAAAGAGATAGAAAGCTCCGATGAATTTGATAAAAATCGGTTTGAACAGGAAATGATCTACTATATCGAGAAGCTTGATATTTCTGAAGAACTGGTTCGGCTGAGTAACCACCTCAGTTACTTTAAGGAAGTAATGGGCGAGAGTGACTCGCAAGGGAAAAAACTGGGTTTCATAAGCCAGGAGATTGGTCGCGAGATAAATACTATAGGCTCAAAGGCTAACTATGCACCTATTCAGAAGTTAGTGGTTGGAATGAAAGACGAGCTGGAGAAGATTAAAGAACAGTTACTCAACATTATATAGTTTTTTCAGCCTAACAAAAGGGGCCTTCAGGTACTTCTTTTGCTTTCCGAATACTTCTGTGTTTTTACTTGAGGGCCTGACACTGCTTTTTGTGAGTTTTTTGCGGATTGCCCCGGTAATGCGAGAACCTGGGATATTGTCCTCATATTACCGGAGCGTTGCTTAATCTTTTATTTAAGTACAAAGTGTATAAACATGGACATTCTTGATTTAACAGGATTGCCGCGTTGAAGCCCTGGATTCCATTTGGGCGACATCTCAAGCACGCGTTTGGCTTCTTCATCACAGCCGCCACCAATTTCGCGAAGTACTTGCACGTCAGATATATTACCCTCTTTATCTACCACAAAGCTCAGAAGTACTTTGCCCTCAATCCCTGATCGTTTGGCAAACTTAGGGTAGTTCAGGTTCTTTTTAAGAAACTTGATCCAAGCTTCTTGACCACCGGGAAAGCTGGCGTTAGTTTCTGCAATGACAATTTCATCATTAGTTACTTCATCTTCCTGTTTGGTAAAGACGAAGTCCTCCATTAGGTCTTCTTCATTGTTTAGGTCAATAATAGGATCTTCCAGCTCGGGAAGGTCAATTTTATTCTCTACCTCAATGAGTTTTATAACCTGTGGTACCTTAGGAGGTTTGGGCTGTTCAAATTCCGTAGGAGGAATTACCGGATCTTCGAATACTTGGTTCTCATTGAGTACAATGATTTCCGGTTCTACAGTGGCCTTAATCTGAAAGGCTGAGAATACGAGCAGAAGGCTGCAACAGAGACCTATGCTAAAGAAAAGGCTGGTTTTTCTCGCATAGTCGATAGATTTGTTCTTCTTGAGTTCCATACTAACTAATTTTATAGTATTAAAACTAATAAATTAGTTAATCACATCAAAGAAAAAGCCCACTCATTTGTGGGCTTATTATTTACTTCAGTTTAAATACTATTCTGAATTGCATTCTGGACTTTACGGGTCTACCTCTTTGTTTTCCAGGGTTCCATTTTGGAGACTCTTTAAGTACTCGAACGGCTTCTTCGTCACATCCACCGCCAATACCTCTCATTACCTGAATGTCTGAAATGTTTCCTTCTTTATCTACAATGAATGAAAGGAAAACGGCACCTTCAATACCCATTCTTTTTGCTTGACGCGGGTACTCAAGGTTTTTATTCAGATACTTATACCATTCAGCATCTCCACCAGGGAAAGAAGCTTGCTCTTCTACAATCATGAATACCTGATCGGCTTCTTCTTCTTCTGGTTCTTCTTCGAAAACAATTTCTTCTACTTCTGTTTCCTCAGTGATTTCCACATCTAAGTCAATCTCAATTTCTTCTTCGATTTCCTCTTCATCAGGGATTTCGATAATCTGAGGTTGCTTGATTGGAGGAGGAGGTGGTGGTGGCTGCTCGGTAGGAGGTATCTCAGTCAATTCCTCAAAATCATCCGGAGCCATACCTAGATCCATTAGCTCACCTTCTTCATATTGTTTCCATTCGAAGGCGGCCAAAGTGATCGAAAGGCTCAAGATGAGGCCAAGTGCCATAAACATGGTGGCCTTTCTGTTAACGTCCGCCTTTGGACTCTTCTTTAATTCCATAACACTGTTTAGTTAGATTCTAAAACTATAATATTAGTTTTTCAAACGCAAGCTTATTTTTGATAAAAATCATAAAAACAATCACGCCAAACAAGGCTCCCAGAAAATTTGCCAACAAATCGTAAATATCTGCCATTCGGCCAGGTATCCATTGCTGGAGAATTTCTAGAATTGCACCGAAAACTAAGCATATAGTTAACGATAGCTTCTTGTAATCTGTTTCCTTGCTTTCCAGTTTTCCTTGCAGCTGATAACCAGACAGTACAAGAATACTGAATATGAAAAACACCCCTAAGTGGGCTAATTTGTCATATGAGAGAAGTTTAGACTCTGGAAAGGAGTCTTGAGGCAGCAGCATTAAAACGGCCACAATGGTACCCCAAACTCTGGCAGGCCATAGTGCATAGGGCCTCCAACGTTCCAGCATCTTAACCTCCTATATGTGCTTTGTAGTCATCGGCCGACAGCAGACCATCTAATTCCGATGGGTCAGACAATTTTATCTTAATCATCCAGCCATCTTCGTATGGACTTTCGTTTACCTTTTCCGGGGAGTCGTCCAGGTCTTCGTTTACGGCAATTATTTCACCGCTTACAGGCATAAACAGGTCTGAAACTGTTTTTACAGCTTCTACTGTGCCAAAGACCTCGTTGGTATCGATGGTCTCTCCTTCGGTTTCAATTTCTACATAAACAATATCACCCAATTCGCCTTGGGCAAAGTCTGTGATACCTACGGTAACCTCATCACCGTCAACCTTAACCCATTCGTGGTCTTTTGTGTACTTTAAGTTTGCAGGAACGTTCATATGGTCAATTCTCAATTTGCACCAAAATTACATGCTTTCATGAGAATTGCAGGCTTTATTGTGACAAACTAAACTGAATTCTTCCACCAAAGGTAGTGCGGGCGTTTAGGAAGCTTGTAGACACTCTTGGGTCATTAATATTCTTGTCGAAATAGAAGGTGACTAGCAGGGCCTCACTAATCTTGTAGTCTACGGTTGGGTTTAGTCGGAAAACCCTAATACCATCAGTTATTATCGGTTCTTCTCCAATTCTACGTTGCACCACCTTGCGGTCGCTTATGTTCATTGTGAGGTTAAACCGCAGCTCATTGGGGAGCGATTCATTGCGCCCATTAATTCTGAAAGGAATTTGAACTCCTGTACGGGCAAAGTTTACAGTAAGTCTAAAGGCCTTATTGGTCATTTCTGTTACTTGTATGTTAGACAGGTTCAGGGCCAGGTTTCTTTCCCTGTCATAGTTCAGGTTGAATCCCCAACTTGACTTTGTTCTCAGGTTAATGCCAATGAATGGAGCCATTCTTTCGGTGAGTACAACCTGTTGGGCAAGATATACGGGAACCAGGTCTCCGTTTTCGTTCAATTCTGAGGCCAGCCCGGCTTCTCTCAGGTTGTTGTCTAAGGTGAGCCCAGAAGTATAAAGGGGGGAGTTGACAAAATTGGAGACATCGTATTTGCTACTGTATGCATGAGAAATAGAAACGGTGCTAAACACCTCATTGATGGTCGGTATTTTTGACAGGCCGTTGTATTGCAAACTCCAGTTGGGTATGGGCCACTTGGGAAATGGGCTTGTGTCGGTTTTATCGGGCGACTGCCCACTGTAGGCTGCAACGAAGGCAGGAATAACCACTTCCTGAGAGTTAATTCCATACTCTCCGTTGTTGTTCAGTCCATCGAGTCTTTGTTTAATACTGCTTCTGTATGCTTCAAAGTTTTGAAAGAGGGGAGAGCTGTTGTCGGTATTATCCTTATCAAAGGCTGTTTTTATCATTAAGAAGGAGATGCCGTAGGTTCCTGTTCGGTTTGGGTTAATGCTAATGAAACTGTCGGTATCGGGGTCGTTGCGGAATATTTCCTGATAGTTTTCTGTAAAGCTCTTTCGGCCTGAAAGGGTTACCCTAAAGTCTTGGAAGGGCTCAACCAGAGCTTCGTAGCTGAATTGAGTAGCCCGGTTTTGCTGGAAGGGATTCGTTAGAAACTCGCTTGGAGCATACAGGTTGTTCGAAGCCAGCACATGCCGGATGTCATTGTCTTGAGAACCAAGTATGAAGCCCAGTCCCGGATTTTCGAAATCACGGTCTAGCCCAAACAGGTAAACATCTGGCATGTAGCCCGGTAGTACGGTTCCTTCGCCTTGAGAATAACTAAAGTTTATGCTTCTCAGTGCCATTAAAGTTCTTAGGAAACCCTTGGTTAGGGGTATGTCTGCCAGGCTTTTTCTAGCCGAGGTATCGGCCGCAGCATTTCTGCCGGTTGGCCGTGTCCGGCTTCTCGAAGGAGAGTTTATCTTTCTGAGCACCCCAATGTTATTGTATAGTTTTACAAGATCTATTTTGCCCGAAAGTCCAATTTCGCGGGTGTTGTTGGCCAGGTTGCCCAATGTATCTCGCTGCCCAATGGCACCGGCTTTCCAATTGAAGTTGGTGGTGTAGCTCAGGTCGGAGTTAATCCAGTTGGTTGCCGGAAGTTTATCGAACGGCAGCGTGTAGGTGCTACGTATGTTGTGAGTATAGTTTTTAATTCGCCCCAACTTCTTAAAGTTGGTGAGTACAGAGTCTCGTTTCACTTCTGTGTCTATATCACCTTCAGGCTCATCAATAATAGCATTTACTCTTGCCGTATAGTCGAGGGTGAGTCGTTGCGCAAGATCCCAGTTTACGGCATAGGTTCTGTCGAAAGTGAATGACTTTTCATAATAAGGGTCAATGCCATCTGTACCCAGGTCGGCATTTCTCAGTTGGGTTTTTAGAAAACTTCGGTTTACGTCTCCATTAATGGAAATGGAGGTAGGAATCGGGTTGAAGTTGAAGTCTTTGATTAGTTGTAGCCATTTGGAGTCGAAAAGGCTTACGTTTTGAAAAGGAGCAATGTTGAGGGCTTTGGGTTTGTAGTTATAGTTGACCGCACCACGGTAGTTTCTAAAATCGTAAAGAGCGGTGTTGATGTTGCTGCGAGTTATTTCATTGTAGGCATACGTAAAGCTAAAGTTTTCGATAGCCCAGGGCAGGTTAAGACGATTTTCTCCGGTAGCTCGTTTTCTTACGTTGGAGAAATTGAAGCTTCTTCTTTTAGATATGTCTATTACTTTATTAAGGTAGTCGTCTCTTTCTTGTTCTTCTTCAAAACTGTCCAGAACATCTTCCAGTGGTAAATCAGGATCCAGAGGGTCGAATTGAGGTACCGATCGGGCATGTTCAACACTAAAAAAGGCAGGTATTTCGAGTTCCCAGTCTTCCGGGAAAAACTTGTGTAGGGCCACACTGGTAGAAATATCGTAGGCGGTAGTTTTCTCGCGGTTTCTTTCCGATACCTTGTCCGATATCCCGCCAAAACCTATGGAAGAATGAGCAAAGCTTGCGCTCAGGTTGCCCAGGTCGGCCAATTGAGCATCTAGTCGGGCATTGGCCGCCCAACCCGATTTTGAGTCGAAGTCGGTAACTCTTAGCTCATTGGCCCACAGATAGAACGATTTGGGTTCTGCATCGGGCGAGCTTGGGTTTCTTACACCAATCATTAGGGTTTGCACTGAGCTCATGTCAGGGCGACCCACTACTGTAACATTGTATTTACCTACTGTTTGGGTGAAGGGCAGGTTGAGGTTGGCATTTTGCCTGTTTCTTGCCGCTTTTACTTCATACAACCTGTCAAACGCTATATCTATCTCATTAGCTTCGGGCCAAATTTGTTCGGGCGATAGTTCTCCCGGTTGTGTCATGGTGAGCGGGACCTCTATCTCATAGTAATTCTCTGTAAAATCGGTTCCCAATCGTAAAAAAGCAGTCACTTCTCCAGGCTGTAAGTCGTCTGGGCTATCGGCATGTAAAAACATCTTTATTCGACCATAGTTGATCATGTCTTGTGTTACCGTTTTGTATACAGCTCTTGCATCGCGATCCCGAAGGTTTTCCACTTGGAGTTGTAGCGACTGTTCATTACGCCTTCTTTCAATGGTAGAGGTGTTGTCTCTGTCTCTTCGAATACCGGGAGGCAGTACATAAGGCGGACGCCCATCGGCCGGTTGGCTGTTTTCTTCAATACTTACTACACCTACAGTAAACTTGGCATCGGAAGGTTCAGGAATTTCGAAAAGGCCTTTTTCGTACAGACTTTCCTGAAAGGTTCTCCATTGGCTGCCCACCATTCGGAAATTCACAAACCGTAAAACCACTGGCTCGCTAAATTCGGTGAGGTAGGTTCTTATATAGCGAATGGATTTGAATCCGTTAATATTGCCTTGTACACGATCGGGCTTTCTCACCGGAATTCGGAAGAGGTACCAACTCACCTGATCTCCATTTACCTCGTTGGTTACTTTATCTACAATATTGTTTTTTCCTACCTGAAACTGCCCGGGCTTAATGTCAATAGCATATTCATAGTACTCCTCTAAATCGGCCAGTGTATTGTCTCTGTTTAGGTCTTCATTGTCGGGTAGGTTAGAGTTGGAGGGGGTAAAATTAAGGTTGCCCGTAGAAACGGGGCTATTGCCTTCCATGCCGTTAAAGTTTTTATAGCGGGCCAGTATTTTTACATCGGCAGCGTCAAGCTCATCGCTAAGGTAATATTGAAAATTGTCTCCGGAGGGGTCGTTCTGAAGGGCTTGTCTAATGGAAGGGTCCACGTTTACTGAGCTTAAGAAGTCACTGAAAAATTCAGCCTCTTCGCTAGACTTGAGACCATCGAGCCCAACATCCTGATTGGCCCTGGCTCCCTGGCTGTTGTCGAAAGCCGGATTAAGGTAAGGCTGGTTGGTTACCCTTCCCCATTCGTTAACAATCACGTTGTCATTGGTTATTTGCCCATCGGCTGGTAGACCTTGTTCAAAAGCATGTCTTTCATCGCGCATCAGGTCTTCAGAGATACTGCCCAGGTTTATAAACATCTTTCCACCTGTAGTGTTGGCCTTTGCCGGATTGATTCCATCATCGATTAACCCCCGAGGGTTTTGAGGTGTGTTGTTGCTCACATTTATAAAGGGGTCCATCATCCAGAATTCGATGTACTCAATGTTGGTTTTGTCAAAGTCTACCTCGTTGGTAATGGCGCGTACTATGGCCCCAAAGTTCTTCTCCGGTTCAGGTAGCGAGCCATCCCGTTGTAGGTTGGGGTTGTAGTTGTACATGCCTCTTTCAGCGGGGTAGTAGGCAATATCGAACGAAGGCTCATTGACCACGATTTGCTGAGGATCTCTTTTAATCACTTCCGTTTGGCCTACTGATCGTACGTAGTGGTTTTGTAGGTCTTCGGGAGTAATATTCTGAGGTCTGTTTCTGCCGGAGGATCGGTAAAAAACGTTGTCTATAGTATACCAGGCAATTTTTGCTCTTCTATAGTTAGTGCCCAGACGTGTACCGGCCTGGTTGGAAAGATCGAACTTGTTGTCATCGGTCTTTGGGGTAGAGCCCAGTTTCCAGCTTTGCGCATTGCTTAAACTAAAGGGAGTTACGGTTGCCTCAAAGTCATCGATATACGATGTGCTGGTGCCGTCTACTTCGTTGGAAGTGCCCGGAAACAGTTGGGCAAACTCTCCTCGCAAGGTAATTTTAGATGGTGCTTTTGTGTCAATAAAGGGTAGGGCATCAACCATCCGTGTGAGGAAGCGCGAATTGGCACTGTAATTAAAGTCAAGCCCCACCATGGTGTTGCTTACCGGTTCGTTACCGATATTCACTCTGGTGAGTTGGGGGCGTTCGTTGAGGTGAAGCAAAGTAAGTCCCACGTTGGTTTTGTCATTTACCACGTAGTCTAATCGGGTACCTAGGAGGTTGCGGGCCTGAAAGCTAAACAGGTCGGCTTTTTCGTAAGACACACGAATTTTTTTTCCGGAATTGAGTATGAGTGGATTAATGATGGTGACTTTTCCCTGCACATAGTCTACTGTGTAGTCGGTACCTTCTACCAACGGGGTACCTCCGGCAGTCACCACTACACTGCCTTCAGCCACCTGAAAGGCATTGAGGTTGATTTCGTTGGTAGAGCCTGACTGTAGGCTACCTTTTATAAAGTACTTATTGAGTCTTGATACCAGTTGAGCATCGGCACGGGTGGTTCTGTATAGGGTGTCGAAGACATACTTTTCTTTGAGAAACTGCTCTGAATCTAAAAACTGACTTTCCAGTCGCTGACCAAAAGGTTCCAGGTAAGGAAATATAATATAGCCTCTTTCCGGATTGATGGTAACTCCCTCCACATAGTCGAAATTTCCGTCTTTTTGTAGGTCGCCATTTTGGTTCAGCCGGTCCAGTCCCATAATCTCAATTAGTGGAATATCTTTAGTGCGCTGTCCCTCATGTAAACTCGGGTTATCTATTCCAGTGTTATCATCGCGGTAAATTACTCTTAACTGGAAGGACTGGCGATCTACTCCTGCAGCATTCAGGTTGTAAATGTTCTTCATCATAAGGTCCCAGGTAGGTACCCTCGTATTAATTTTGCTGGGGCGCAAGAGTTTGAGGAAAATGACGTCATCTTCCGATCTTCCCTGATAGTCTTCAGTAAGTTCTCCCACTTTGTAGCGTCTGCCTTGGTAGTTGTATTCGAATGACACAGCCAACACTTCGTCATTCTGTAATTGTCTGGTGAGTGAAATAAAGCCTAGTTCTCGGTTAAAGTAATACTCAGAAGGATCTAACTTCCGGGCACCGGTTACTCTCTCAAAGTCCTGTCCTTTTTCTAGTCCATGCTGCCCTTCCAGTATGGAACTAATCTGATCTGGTCTTCTGAGATTGGGATTCGCTAACAGGTTCTCAAACAGGTTGTTGGCTGCGTTGCTGGTAGGGCTGCCGCTATTCCCGTTGCCCACAAAACTATTTCCTTGCTGAAATATCACATCGCCTTCACCCAGGTCCATAAAAGCGGCAAAGTTTCTAAGGGTTTGTGTGTTGTTCGTTCGGTTGAGAACATAAACTTCTAATCGGCTTATTTGTAGCCCTGAGATGACTGTTGGGATGCTTCTGAGCCAATTCTGAAAGTTCTTTCTGAAAAAATGCCCCAGAAAGAAGTGTCTGTTTTCATCGTAGTCACTGGCGCGAATCTGAAATTCATTGCGCTGTACACCTCCTTCTATCTCAATAGACTCGGAGGTTCCTCTTTGCGAAGCGGCAAGAGCGGTTACATAGAGTCTTCCAAACTGAAGCTGCGTTTTGAACCCAAACAGGTTTTGAGCCCCGGCAATCAGGCTATTGTCAATGGGCAGACTTACGTTACCAATTTCCATGCTTTTAACGATGTCCGATTCCAGCCCCGAGAAATCTACCTTAAGCTCGTTTTCGAAGTCGAATGAGTTGTTGTTGTCAAAATTGGCATTCATTCGCAGTTTGGTGCCAATGGTGCCATCGAGCGACATCTGAATATTTTGGTTGAACTCAAAGGTTCCGTTGCGTTGCTGCCTGATAGGGATGGCGGGGTTGTCTACACGCTGAAACCTGCCGCCAAAATCGAGCTGAACGGTTCCGTTGGTATTAATGAGAATTTGGTCGCCACCAAAGAGCCGGTCGAAGAAGGGGTTTAGGGCAATGGGAGGGATGAGACGCCCTCTGTTACTAACGGCACTTTCTCCATCGCGCGCTTTAGAGCGCTCCATTAGAAACTCTTTATTACCCTGTTCTATTTTCTTTCGGAGGGCTTGATTGAAAGGTACATAGGCTGGGGGGCGAATAAACTGATTGTCGAGTTTTTCGGATACGATAATGTTTTTACTCGTGTCTACCTGATATTGCCTGTTATAAAACCCTGCATTATTAAAGAGCAAAGGCGAGTTGAGCGGACGTCTGTATAGCGGGTCTCCAAAAGGGTATCTTGGTCTAAAAAGTGGGTAGGGGGAAGGGGTGTACCTGGTAGTGTCTTGTACCGAACGGGTGCTGTCCTGACGCTGAGCATAAACTGATTTAGGCGCGAGAAGGCCTTGTACCATCAGGCCAAAAAATAAGAGAAATAATATTTTGTGCTGTTTGCCGATCAAGACCTCAGAAATACCTCAAGCCGCTTTGAGGGCTAGTTTTATCAATTGTTCCAGGCTAATATCTCCTGTCTGCTCCTTTAAAATTTTGTCAATGCTCTTTTGTGCGGCCGCCTTGGCAATGCCCAAGGTTACTAACGCTGCGAGAGCCTCATTTCTTATGGCGCCTTTAGAAGAAGATGGAATGTTTATCAGGTCGCCAGCATTGGCCGCTTTACCAATTTTGTCTTTAAGCTCTAAAATAATGCGCTGAGCGGTTTTTGCTCCTATACCTTTTACCGCTTGAATAGTTCGTACATCTTCTCCAAGTATGGCCTGTTCCACCTCTTCGGGGCTAAGAGAAGATAATACCATTAAGCCGGTCGATGGTCCTACTCCTGAAATAGAGATAAGGTGCATGAAAATGCTCTTTTCATGTGGGTCGGCAAATCCAAAAAGAGTTTGGGCATCTTCCTTTACATGAAAGTAGGTAAACAACTGAATGTTCTCCTTGTCTTTAATTCGGGAAAAGGTGTTTAGTGAAATCTTTACTTCATAGCCCACACCTTGTATATCTATAATTACATAGGTGGGATCTTGAAAAGCAAGTTTACCTTTTAAGTAAGCAAACATAGTGGAGGTAGTCTTATGAAAAACAAAAATGGCAAGTTACCCTTGCCATTCCTAAAATTAATAAGATTCCTCAATTCAACCCTAAGGTTGTTGTGTTTCTATTAGGTTGTTCTGAAGGTGGTGAGTAGGGATTCCATTTCTCGAATGAGTTCTCTGTGACTTTCATTCGGATGAATTACGAAACCTTCGATGTAGTAAAGTTTACCTTTGGCTTCGTCTACAAAGGTGTAGCTCACAAAAGTACCTCCCACGGAGAAGTTGTTGGTTTTCCATGCACCGCGCATTTCTACGGTGTATTTATCTCTGAAGTTTATGTTTCGGAAAACAGGCTTCATGTAATTGGTTTCCGTAATCATATAAGACTCAGGATTTTCAGGGTCTCCATAGATGTACTTTTTTGCGATCTCATTTCTCAGAGCAATAATGTTCTCTTGCTTAAACTCATCTTGTGAGGTATAGTCTTTGGTATAAACGAACAGATTTTTACTCGGACCTACGGCTGGTAAATAACGGGCCCACATAAAATCATCTTCTAGCATGGCCAATTCGTAACTGGCAGGGATTTTAATGCTCACTCCCAACTGATCGATGACCTTATTCACAATATTTCGTGAAGCTACTGACATTTGGAGTTTGTCCGCCAGACGCTCTTTCTCCGCTATATTGAAATAGTTTTGAATGAGCTGGGCGTTTTCCCGAATGTTTTTAGCAAGGGTTTTATCGTCTTTACCAAAGAGTTGAAGTACTTTTTGATTTTTGGCAAATTGATTGTCAGAAGTTTGCATAAACCGGTCGGGGTTATTGAAAATAGTTTCTTTCGAACTCTCACTAAAGGTGGCTTGCAGCCACTTGTCGGCCGCAGATTGGCCTTCATAGCTCACTACATATACCAGGTTTCGCGCAATCTTAAATATACGGTTGAATTCAAAGGGTTCGATAACCCGAATGGTAAACATGGGTTCTGAACGAGAAAGCCCTGGAACCGGCTCTCTGAATACCTCCTT
Source organism: Roseivirga sp. UBA1976 (assembly GCF_002336325.1). Taxonomy (NCBI): domain Bacteria; kingdom Pseudomonadati; phylum Bacteroidota; class Cytophagia; order Cytophagales; family Roseivirgaceae; genus Roseivirga; species Roseivirga sp. UBA1976. The sequence continues at coordinate 23,110 of NZ_DDDQ01000154.1, forward strand.
TATAGCCTCGCCAAGTTCTGCATCGTATTTGTTTTTATTCATTACGACAACAATCTCACCGGGCTCCCCAGAGGCCTCCGGAAGAAAATTCTCATTTTTGGCAGTGGCATTGCCCTCAGCATCTACATTGGCTCCTTCTTTTCTTTGGTTACAGGCCACGGTGAGCAGTGCTGTAAAAACGAGTATTGCGTATAGTCTTTTCATAGCGCTCTAATTAGTTGTTTTGAAGGAAATGAATTCTGCCTGTATTAACAAGATAAATCTACTAAAAGTTTAGTTGTTAATTTGGCTAACCTATTCTGAGCTTCATGCCGGGCTTAATGGAGTTGCCTTTTAAGTTGTTGAGCTCCTTAATCCGGTCTATGCTCAGGCCTTTATACATACGAGAAATATCCCAAAGGGTGTCACCCGGTTGCACTACATGCAGTTTGGAATCAGGGATGGGCTGATCGCGTTGATTGGCCGTAACAGAGGAGGCATCGTAGAAATCGGGGCCAATAAAAATATCGAGGCGCTGGCCCACCCGAATGAGTGAACCTCTTATGTTGTTCCAGCTTTTTAGGTCTTCCAGCCGTACGTTGTGTTTGCGGGCAATTGTTCCCAGAACATCGCCACTTTTTACCCGATATACTACCTTTTCTTTGCCAAACGTACTGCCTGGCATATTCTTGGCAATTTTTTCGAACTCCACTTTATCGGCCTCTGCTTTGGCTAAAATAGATTCTTTGTGGGTTTGGAAGTAGCGCGATTGATAACGCGGTATTCTAAGCTCAAAGTTTTTGAGATTGGCCGGAATGGCCCCCTTTTTAATGGCCGGATTCAACCGTTCTATCTCCTCTATGTCAATTCTACCTTCATCGGCTAAAGTTTTCAGGTAAACAAACTGATTGGTTTTTACTACATCGTAGTCTACAGGATAGAGTATCTCGGTGGGGTATATGTTGTGCACATCGGCATATTCCATTGCGTACAGTATGGCGGCAAACTGGGGTACGTAAGAGCGTGTTTCTCTTGGCAGGTAGTTGTAAACCTCCCAGAAGTCTTCTTTGTGTCCTGCTCTTCTCATGGCTCTCCAAACATTGCCAATGCCGCTGTTGTATGCGGCCAGGGTCATCTTCCAGTCTTTAAAAATACCGTAGAGCCAGGCAATATACTTGCAGGCAGCTTCTGTAGATTTTTCCGGGTCCATTCGCTCATCAATGTACCAGTCGATGTGTAAACCCTGCTCTCGAGCGGTTGGAGACATGAATTGCCAAAGGCCTACGGCCTGAGGACCTGAAACTGCTTTTGGGTTGAGGCCTGCTTCAATTATGGGTAAATATTTGAGTTCCTGAGGCAGGTTGTACTTGGCCAGGTATTTCTCAAAAATGGGGAAGTAGACTTCTTTTCTCCGCAGCATTTCGCGGGTGTAATCCCGATCGCGAACCGTAAAGTAGTTGATGAAGGCATGCACACGATCGTTAAAGGCAATGTCAATTTCAAGATCTAGCTCGTTGTACCTTCTTTCTATTTCTTCATAAGGAAGATCAGGCGCATAATCATATACTTCATGAGGAGCCAACGCTTCTTGAGCAAAGGCTGTAACTGTGAAACATAGCAACAAAAAGACGCTAATCAACTTTCTCATAGACTGCTTTAACGCGAATTGTTTTGCTGGATTTTCGAAAATGCGAAAAGTTTTTCTTCCTCAAAAGCCGCTC
>NZ_DDDQ01000029.1:0-24253 GCF_002336325.1 Roseivirga sp. UBA1976
TGCATTATGGTTTTTATTTCGGGCAGCTTGCCTTCAAAGTCGGTGGTAAGAAACACGTGATTGAAAGCCTGAATAGCCTTATACTTCACCAATAATACCTGCGTATTACTGGCCAATGAGGGACCTTCCTGCTGTTCAAACCGTTGAAATAGGCTATAGTAGTGCTCAAACTTTTGAATGCTGTTTACTCTGAAGGCCGATTGCAATAATCGATTGAGCCCTTTTAAATACCCGGCTCGTCTTTTCTTATCGAGTCCCGTTTCGTGGAATATGTCGATCCACTTTTCGGCATAGGTAATGCACTTTTCGAAGTCGTAAGTAAGGTAGGAAAACCAGTAGTAGGCTCGGTATAGATAAAACTTTTCGTTGAATGCCAACTCCGACTCTTTAAAGTCGGGCAGGTTGGTGTAGAAGAGGGCCTTGAGGTTGTTTAATTCCCTTTCCGATTTCACCATGCCGTGTTCCACAAAGCGGGCTTTTAGCTTAGTGGCCAGCGTGAAAAACTGTTGCACATTCATAAATCGCTTCATGGCCTGCTCAGTTTGGGCGTTGAGTTCATCGGCCTGTTTTTCTTCCAAATCGAATACCTGCTGAGACCTAATCTGTTTCTCGTAGTCGAGCAGTGCCAGCTGAAATAAGTCTTTTCGATAGTCACCCGTTATATTTTTGGCCCTGTTCAACAGCCTCAGACTCTGGTGATAAAGCCCCTTTTTATAGAGCACCCTAATGTAATCCAACTGTTCCCGCAGGTCTATGTCTATATCGTGTTTCAGGTTAGAAAGACGCAGACTAGCCAAAATCTGACTGTATAAGTGAGATTTGAGATTGGCAAACTGTGTCTTGCTGGTTTTGGGTAGTTTTTTGAGAATCAGTGCCTCATCGTACACATCCATTTGCTCCATTATGTCGAACAGCTTTATGTATTTCGTTTCGCGCGAGCTTCCTACCCGGTTGGCATATAGCTTAAAACTTCTCTTCTCAGACTTGGTGAGTGACTGTATGAGTTCAAAAAGCAGTTGTTCATTCTGAATCTTGGACATGCTATAAGTTAAGGTTTTAATCGGTTGGTTTACAGTTGTTTATTCGTGTTTTTCCTAAGCATGGAGTTCATATGGTCTATGAAATCTACTGGCTTCAACACAGACAAATTAGATAAATTCAGAATGGTTGACTTTACAAAGAGCTATCAAATCAACGTAAACGATTGCCAAGTTTAAACGAACAAAATGAGCAAACCCAAAGGACTATATAGAGAAGAGTTTGAGAAAGATGCCTGTGGCATTGGCTTTATTGCCCAACTTAAGAACCAGCCATCGCACAGCCTGGTAGCCGATGCGCTTAAGATGTTGCACCGAATGGAACACCGGGGAGGTGTGGCGGCCGATGATAAGACGGGCGATGGGGCTGGTATTCACACCCAAATACCCCATGCATTTTTTAGCCAACTGGCAGCCAAAGAGGGCGTTCAACTTCCTGACAAAGAGCACTATGGTGTAGCTATGCTGTTTATTCCCTCCTCAAATACTGCTGATTTCTTTAGCTTGCTTGAGGAGGCTCTAACGGAGTTAAACCTGGCGTGCGTATGGAAAAGGAGGGTACCTACCAACGGAGTAAAACTTGGTGATTTTGCTCGTAGCAACGAACCGGAGGTTTGGCAGTATTTCATAAGGGGAGAGGCCGGCTCTGGAATAGATTTAAACAGAAGGCTCTATTTGTTCAGAAAACTGTGTGAACATAAAGCTGCTATGCTTGAGGGCGGAAGAGCATTTTACATGTCTTCCTGTTCGGTGCATTCCATAGTTTACAAGGGGGAGTTGCGCACCTGGCAGCTCGATGAATACTACCCGGACCTCTCCGCGCCACACTTTACCTCTGCCTTTGCCATAGTTCATTCGCGCTTTTCAACCAATACGTTACCCGAGTGGCGATTGGCCCAGCCCTTTAGGTATATCGCCCACAACGGAGAAATTAACACCATAAAGGGCAACATTAATAAAATGAAGTCAAGAGAAGCTCTTTTCAGATCGGCCCATTTCAGCCAAGAAGAGCTAAAGGTATTGCTGCCGATATGCCAGGCTGAGTTTTCTGACTCGGCCAACCTCGACATGGCCGTAGAGTTATTAGTAATGGGAGGAAGAGAAATTGAGCGTGTTATGGCCATGCTTATTCCTCCGGCATGGAGAGAAAATTTGGCCCTTAGCCCCGAACTAAGAGCATTTTACGATTACCACGCTACCTTTTTGGAACCATGGGATGGTCCGGCTGCCGTATGCTTTACGGATGGAAACAAAGTAGGGGCCTGCATAGATCGCAATGGCCTTAGACCTACGCGATATACCCTAACAAACGATAATCGCCTCATATTTGCATCAGAAACCGGTATTGTAGAGGTGCCTCCTGAAAATGTATTGAAGAGAGGTAAGCTAAAACCCGGTCAAATGCTACTGGTCAATTTAGTTGAGCACAGTTTTGAAGAAGATGCATCTATTAAAAAACGACTAAGCAGGGCCAGTGACTATATAGGCTGGAACAAAAAGCTAATTATCAATGAGTCCGAATTGGGTGAACCATTCCAATCCAACGCCCACCGAGCGGCCCGGCCTGAACCCTCAGACCTCCTTAAGGCCCAGTTGCTGTTCGGATACTCCAAAGAAGACATTAAGTACATACTAAAGCCTATGGTGGCCAGTGGTTCAGAGCCCATAGGCTCTATGGGAAACGACAGCCCATTGGCCGTATTTGCCAGGCGAAATGCTCACCTTTCCAATTACTTCAAGCAGCTTTTTGCCCAAGTGAGCAACCCGGCCATAGACCCCATTCGCGAAAAGGCCGTGATGTCTTTGGCGGTTTACCTGGGGCAATCCAATAATCTACTGGAAGACAATGACCCCACATCTCGAAAAATAGTACTTGAACAACCCGTTCTCACTTCACAGAAACTGGATAAATTAAGGAATGGACCACCTGAAGGGTTCAACAGTCAGTGTCTTAAAGCTTGTTACAATCCTGAGAAGTATGCACTCAAAGAGGCTATTGAACAGAAAGCGAAAGAAGCGGCCCAGTGGGTAAGGGCCGGAGCAAACCTCCTGGTATTGAGTAATAAACCACAGCCTAACCAGCTTTCCATTCCTTCGCTGCTCATTACCGGAGCAGTACACCACCATTTAATCAAAGAAGGCATTAGGGCAAGAGTAAGTCTTATTATTGAGGCCGGAGATGCTACAGAAACCCATCATTTTGCTACGCTTATTGGCTATGGAGCCTCTGCTGTTTGTCCGTATTTGGCTATAGACACCATTCGCTCGCTAACAGAGCCAGAACAAGAAGAGCAAGCGGTGAGTCAGTATATAAAGGCCATTGGCTATGGATTAAGGAAAATTCTTTCCAAAATGGGTATCTCCACCCTTCAGTCCTACGAAAGCGCTCAAATCTTTGAAATACTTGGCTTGAATGATGAGGTGGTGAACCTATGTTTTAAAGGAACCCCTTCACGTATTGGTGGAAAGGGATTTGAAGAGCTAGAGCAGGAACTAATACAAAATCAGCAGCTCACCCGTTCGGTTACTAACTCCGGAAGTGCATTGGCCGATGGAGGAATATACCAGTGGAGGGTAGAAGGAGAAAAACACCTTTTCAACCCAAAAACCATTCACTTGCTCCAAAAATCAACCCGTTTGAATGATCAGGAGCTTTTCAGAGCCTATTGCAGAGAGATAGATCAGCAAGAAAGTGCCCATGTAACGTTGAGAAGTCTGTTCGACTTCAGGGAATCATCAGCCATTGATTTAAAGGAGGTTGAACCAGCCAGCGAAATAATGAAACGTTTTGCAACCGGGGCTATGTCTTTTGGTTCCATTTCGGAGGAGGCTCACACTACCATTGCCAAAGCCATGAACCTGATTGGAGCCAAGTCGAATAGTGGAGAGGGAGGAGAAGATGCTTCGCGATTCACGCCCGGAAAGGATGGATTATTGGCAAGATCGTCCATAAAACAGGTGGCCAGTGGCCGTTTTGGGGTTACCACTCATTACCTTATCAATGCCGATGAGCTACAAATAAAGGTAGCTCAAGGAGCAAAACCGGGAGAAGGAGGCCAACTCCCCGGACTAAAAGTTGATGAAAACATAGCCCGCATTAGGCATTCTACTCCGGGTGTAACCCTTATTTCTCCACCACCACACCACGATATTTATTCCATCGAAGATCTTGCACAGCTCATTTTCGACCTTAAAAATGTAAATCCAAAAGCGGAAGTGAGTGTGAAACTGGTAGCAGAGGCAGGAGTAGGAACCATTGCGGCCGGGGTGGCCAAAGCCAACGCAGACACCATACTTATTTCAGGCCACGATGGAGGCACCGGGGCTTCCCCTCTCAGTTCCATTCAACATGCCGGCATCCCTTGGGAAATTGGTCTGGCAGAAGCACACCAAACGCTCATGCGCAATGGTCTGCGCAACCGTATTAAGCTACAAACCGATGGTCAAATAAAAACAGCCAGAGACCTGGCCATAGCCACTATGTTGGGCGCTGAAGAATGGGGTGTAGCCACGGCCGTGCTGGTGGTAGAAGGCTGTATAATGATGCGCAAGTGCCACCTCAATACCTGCCCGGTTGGTATAGCTACTCAACGTCCTGAATTAAGGCGGCTCTTTACCGGTGAAGTAGATCATATTGTAAACTTCTTTAGGCTCATGGCCGAGGAGTTACGCTATATTATGGCCCAATTGGGGGTTAAGACGGTTAATGAACTGGTTGGCCGAACAGACCTACTGGCATTTAATAAGGACAAAGCCATTAGCAAAGGAGGTAGGGTAGACCTCAGTGCACTTTTAGAAAATCCATTAGCTACAGAAGGGGCTCCTCAGCATAAAACAGTACAGCAACCTTCACGAATTGACCACGTGCTCGATGTAAAGCTCATTGAGTTGGCTCAGCCTACCTTTCGCCATGGAGAACGAGTACGGTTCGAACAATTCATTCATAATGAAAACAGAACCACCGGGGCTATGCTTTCCGGTTCTTTTACTCAAAAATTCGGACCGCAAGGCCTGCCGGATGGCACCATTACAGTAGACTTTAGCGGTACGGCCGGCCAAAGCTTTGGAGCTTTTCTAGCCCATGGTATCACCTTTAACCTGGAAGGGGAGGCCAACGACTATGTTGGCAAAGGACTCTCCGGTGGTAAACTGGTAATATACCCTAAGCCGGAAACTACGTGCAAGGCGGCCGATAATGTACTAATTGGCAATGTGGCCCTGTATGGTGCTACCCGAGGAAGGCTCTATGTGAATGGACAGGCAGGAGAACGATTTGCCGTTAGAAATTCTGGAGCCAGTGCAGTGGTAGAGGGGGTGGGCGACCACGCCTGCGAATATATGACCGGAGGCCGGGTAATTGTTTTAGGTGAAACCGGAAAAAACTTTGCAGCCGGAATGTCTGGTGGAATAGCCTATGTATATGCGGCCAACTTTGACTTTGAATCGTGTTGCAATTTGGAGCTTGTTCAGCTCGAATACCCCGAGGAAGATGATTTTAACTTCCTGCATATGATGTTAGAGAAGCATCATCGATACACCAATAGTGTAAAAGCTATTGAACTGTTGAGTCAGTGGCCTTTGGCCAAAGCAGACTTTGTAAAGGTTATTCCTACAGAATATAAAAGAGTAATGGCTCAAAAAAGAGACTTCAAAAATGTGATGGCATAATGGGAGATATACAAGGATTTTTAAGATATGGCAGAGAACGCAAAAACAAACAGGCTGCCAGTCAAAGACTACAGCACATCAAGGAATTTGTAGAACCCTGGAACGAACAACAATACCATGAGCAAGCCGCCCGCTGCATGGACTGTGGTGTTCCCTTTTGTCATCAAGGTTGCCCGTTGGGCAATAAAATACCCGACTTTAATGATGCCGTATATCGTGGGCAGTGGAAGGAGGCCTGGGAGGTGCTCAAGAGTACCAACAACTTCCCGGAGTTTACCGGTCGAATTTGCCCGGCTCCTTGCGAGGCTAGTTGTGTTTTAGGTTTAAACAACGCAGCAGTTAACATAGAACATATTGAACTCGAAATTGCTGAAAGAGCCTTTCAGGAAGGCTGGGAACATGCCATTGTTCCGTCCGATGATACAGGATATAGAGTTGCTGTGGTGGGTTCAGGGCCTGCTGGTTTGGCAGCTGCGGAAGAACTGCGCAAGCAAGGACATTCAGTAACTGTCTTTGAACGTGATGAAGCCCCCGGTGGGCTTTTGAGATTAGGCATTCCAGACTTTAAATTAGATAAAACCGTAATCGATCGTAGAATAGAACTGATGCAAAGGGCAGGCATTGACTTTTGCTGCAACACTGAGATAGGAAACGATATTAGCGTGACAGAGCTAGAAGAGAGGTTCGATGCTATTGTGCTTTGTGTTGGGGCAACGGTGCCCCGAGACTTACCCATTCCGGGTAGAAGCCTAAGCGGAGTCCATTTTGCCATGGATTTTCTGAGTCACCAGAATCGTTTGATTTCCGGAAAGGTAGATCGGATATCTCCCGAGTTGAATGCCAAGAATAAGAAGGTGTTAGTGATTGGGGGGGGAGATACCGGAGCCGACTGTGTGGGGACAAGCAACAGGCAAGGGGCGTTTTGTGTTACCCAGATTGAGCTAATGGAAAAACCACCGGAAGAGCGTACTGTAACCAATCCATGGCCTGAGTGGCCCATGACCTTGAAAACATCAAGTTCGCACGAGGAAGGAGTAGCAAGAGATTGGTCTGTGCTTACCAAACGGTTTATTGGAGAAGATGGAAAGCTCACAGGAGTGGAAACGATAAGAATACGGTGGACAGATAAAGCGAAGTTTCGGTATGAAGAAATTCCCGGTTCTAAAGAGGTGATTGAGTGTGATTTGGCCTTTCTGGCAATTGGTTTCGCGCATCATGAAAAGAGCCTTTCTACCCTGTTTGGCCTTGAGCTAGACCCGAACGGCAATGTAAAAACTACTGGCTTCAAGGCATTAAAAAAGACGGGAGAAACCAGTCGGTCAATGATCTTTGCCGCAGGTGACTGTAGAAGAGGTCAGAGCCTGGTAGTTTGGGCTATTGCAGAAGGTAGAAGAGCGGCAATGGCTGTGAATAATAGCCTTGAGAAGGCCGCTCTGCAAGCGTGAAGATGGCATGGCAGAGGCCACTGGTTTTGAAATGAGGTATTTAAAGCACCGGCTAATTTTGCTCAGTTTTTATAGGCGAAGCATAAATAAAGAGGGTTAAGAAGCTCAAAAACCACAGGGCAAAGCCAATGCCCACAGCGGTTTTGGTACTAGCGGAACTTGTGTCGTTTGGTATTTCAGGGATTAGAAACGTGAATAATGAAAAGAGTATTGCCAATGAGGCAAACATTAGCTTTTGGCGGGGATAATTTTTGGAGATAATGAGTCCAATGAAATAGCATGGGTTAGCTAACCTAGCCAGACCAAAGAATGAAAGATCGAAAATTCCTATCCATCCAAGAATCAGGCAATGAAAACCCAATAGGTCATTGAACCAGAAGGCTGGCATAACTAGTGAGACTATGTAGAGAAGAAATGAAATTTCGCTGAGCGTATATTTACCTATGGCTTTCATTAATTGCCCAGTAGTGGAAGGTGTTTAATTTTATGGTAGTTAAGGGCCATTTGTATACAGTGCTTTAGCGCTTTATAAGGAAAAGGGCTAGTTAAAGGTAAAACAATGGATCGGTTACCTTCAAATTGAAGGGCCTGATCATACAGGGTCCTGAAAGTGGGAACCAAACGAGAGGTGCACTTAAAGTATACGGCTACTTTATCGGCTGCTTTTGGTTTCCAGTCCATTCTAACTGTACTGCCTTTTGCGGTAAGGTAGCTGGGTTCTCCCCACTTTAGGGTTTCTTCCAATTGGCTTAGACCTTCAATTTCTGTGGCGGCTTCTATTAAAAGACTCCGTAGGTTAGACATTCTGAGCCGCACTTCATCAGGATAAGCAGAGAAAACATTTAATACACGCGGGTCTGTTACAATAATCATACAACTACTTTTTGGTTGGGGGCGTAGGCCACTTCGTGCAACTTTATCATTTCAGTCAATGCTTTATTGTAGATTCTGTCCAGCCTGTTTTTGATATCGGCCAACTGAAATCTAAACAGTTGTATTTTTTCAAAGTTGAGTGTGTTTTGGGAGATAAAGGCCAACTGTTCTTTAAGCAGAAAGCTTTTAAGTTTGGTTTCTGAAACATGACTCAAACGCGGAATCTCTACATGATCAGCCTTTAGTAGCAGTTCTTCAACCTGTAAATAAATTTTACGCAAGTCATGAGCTATCATGGCAATTTCACCATCGGTAATGCGCTTCTTGCTAATGATGTGTTGTATTTGCTCCTCCAATTGGTTTTGACAGTCTAGTAGCGTTGAGTAGGTAAGATTTAGTGAACGAATGAACCTGTAGATGCCCAGCAGCTCATCGGTAGATAAATGATTTTCGTTGTAATAGGCTAGTACCTTTGTGAGCACTTTAGTGTCTTCTTGCTTGTACCATTCATGGTCTTTCTCCATAACTTTGACCAACTCAGTATATTCTTTCTTTAGAGCTTCTTTATCCTTTTTAGAGTCATTGGAGGCTTTTAAAGACCATTTCTGATCGACTGTTTCCATAGATTGCACCACCTCAATTATACGATTTTGGTTTTTGGCAATAGCCGCCATCTTCTGTTCAAATTCCTTCCCCCAAAGCTCAACCTCCTCGAGCCCTTTTGAGCCGTTAACAAGGGTTTCCAATTCCTGCTCTTCGGGAATATGAATGTTTCGAGAATTATAAAAGCCCAAATAATGCTCAGGAAACTCCCCCTCAGAAAGTTCTTGTTCAATAAACTTCTGAACCTCACTGGCAGGACTAATCTCCTGTGGCTTCTCTCCAAAATATAGGGCATAGAAATTTGAGGTAACTTTTTCAGCCAGTTCATCTTTGTTACTAAACAGAATCCATGGGCTTCGGTCGTCACTGGTACCCTTCACGTAGTTCTTCTTGGCATTTCTTTCTCTCAGAAAGTTAGAGGGGTGACTGGCATACATTTGGGGCGCCTCCTTGTCTTTATCTCCTTCAAAAAGCCAATATTCTGATGTATCCGAGTTTTTCAGTCGGTATTCAAGAAGTGTCTCCCGAAAGGCAGGGTGCTTCTTTTTAAAAAAGGAAAAACATTCGGACTGATGATGAAAGATGTTGTTGGTAAAAAGATGCTCATCGCGGGCATCAACCAGCTTAGAAATGACCACATTCATCACTTCAGACGCAGAACCCAACCGATACAAGCCATTGATTATTTGGTTGCTACCGGTTACACTTACGGCCACCAGGTCGGCATTAAATTCCATTTGCCGCAAAAGCGAGGCGTGCAGAGCGTTCAACCCCTTGTATAATAGACTCATGAGGAAACGAACCAGCCAAATAATGGGCATGAGCAGCCACGCAAAAATGGAAAAACGAACGTCTAAAGATTGCCACTTTTCTAATGTTTCGTCCCATTTGTCTCGTTCATACACCATGTCATGAATGATTTTATTGGCCATATATACATAGCTTCCCAGCTTCATGCTGCTTTGTGCAAAATGGCCAAACTCATGGGCAATTACCGCTTTGAACTCGCTGAGATTGATACTGTTTACCAGTCCAAGGCCAATCAAAAGGTTTTTGCGGCCGGGAAAAAATAGACTAAAAACGGTGCTGTTGTAGAACACCGAGGCATTGATTTCATGGTTCACAAATATCTTTTTAGGAAAAGGCGCACCAACTTCATCGCTCAATTGCCGGATAAACTGAAAGAGCTTTGGATGGTCTCTTTCCTTTATTTCCACATGGTCAGTACCACTTCCAGAGTTTTTCTTGAAGATAAACTTGAGAAGAAATAAAAAAAGCATGACTGCCATACCTGCCATACCAAACTTGAGTAGCAAGTGCCAATGGTTAAATTTTTTGGGTAGAGGAAAAGTAATGATCTCGTAAATGAGATTGACTGAGCCCACTATCATGGCCAAGTAAACCAGAATAAAGACCAGAATAGCGATGAGGTTGATGAAAATCTGTAAACGATATTGACCGGATAATTTGGTGAGATCATCTTTGAAAGCTTTAGGGCTTTCAGGATAAAACGATTGTGACATGCTTAAAAAAATATAGCATAAAGTATGGAGTTATTGGCAGAATTGAAAGCGATGACAAAGGCAATTGTTCTATGTGGTGTGCCAATGAAAAGGTACTGTCCAACCTCTAATTCTACAGATAGCCTCTCTTTAACGTAGTGAATGCAGCATCAAAAAGTCAAAAAAAGCTCATTCTTAATTTGTTTGTATGCAGACGGGCTGATTCTAAAACTCCTCACTATTGAATATCAGAGACTTAAAAACCCCTGAACCTGTCTTGGTTACAGACAGGTTCAGGGTGAGTTTTAATTGACACTTGAGGTAACCTCCGTTTGGTGTGATGAAGCCCGCCTATACCTGAGTGACTTTCCACTTACCTTTCTTAAAAAGAATAATAGAAACCACTGCAATCAGCATTTCTGAAATAGTTATGGCTCCAAAAACGCCAATAGGCCCCCAGTCTAAATAAAGAGCAGCCAGGTAAGCCAGGGGTATCTGAAACAGCCAGAAACAAAAGAAATTAATTATGGTTGGAGTTTGGGTGTCGCCAGCGCCATTAAAAGCCTGAGTAACCACCATGCCATAAGCATAAAACACATAGCCTGCTGTGATTACCTGCAAGCTCAATGCACCGTAAGTGATTACATCGTCCACATCGCTAAACCAACTGATAATTTGTTGGGCCATAAGCAAATACACCAACGATATGAGCACCATAAAAATGGCATTGTACTTACTTGTTTTCCATACCGAGGCTTCTGCACGTTCCGGTTGTTTGGCTCCAAGGTTTTGTCCAACCAAAGTTGCTGCTGCGTTACTCATTCCCCACGAAGGCATAAGGGTAAACATCATTACACGAATGGAAATGGTATAACCGGCCAGCACATCACTACCAAACTCAGACATTATGCGCATTAGAAACACCCAGCTGGAAGTACCAATGAGAAACTGGCCTATACCTCCCAACGATATTTTAATGAGATTGAGCATCACCTTTGCTTTCCACACAAAGTCTCTGATACTCAGTTTTATTCTGCTCCATCCAAAGAAAAGAATGGTAAACTGAGCGATCACTGCTACACCTCGACCAATGGTGGTGGCTATGGCTGCTCCTTCCACACCATAGGCCGGTATGGGGCCCAGGCCAAAAATGAAGATGGGATCCAGAATAATATTGAGACCATTGGAAATCACTAAAGCCCACATAGCCACAGAAGCATCTCCGGCACCACGAAAAATGGCATTGATTAGGAAGAGTAGCATAATGGTAATGTTACCACCTATCAATATGCGGGTATAGCCGTAGCCTTCTTCTATAAGAGAAGCCTCACCACCCATAAGCCCCAAAATTTCTTTGGGGTAAATAATGCCTATGGCACCAATAACAATGGAAATGATAGTGCCGAGAATGATGGCCTGTACGGCCGCTTCAGCAGCGCCTTTTTTGTCTTTCTCGCCAGTTCTTCTGGCCACTACCGCTGTTGCCGACATACTTAGACCAATGGCCAGAGCATACAGCAGCGTAATTACCGATTCGGTTAAACCCACAGTAGCTACGGCATTTACAGATACTCTGGAAACGAAAGCTATATCGACCAGGGCAAACGTAGACTCCATGAGCATTTCGAGGATCATGGGTACTGAAAGCATGAAAATGGCTTTTCTAATGCTGCCGGTGGTGAAGTCTTCTTCATTGCCGCGTATGGCAGCAATTAGGTATTGAAAATACCTCTTGAATTTATTTTGAGGAATAGATGTCATTGTTGAGAATTATGAAAAGTAAAAAGTAAAAAAGAGTAGGCGACCGGGAGATTACCCCAGGTTCAGAACCAGTGCACGGACGGCAAGTATGGTAGATGTAATTCTCATAAAATCATGATGCTTGCAAAGCAAAACTAATTTTCCAAAAAGTCCTAAAGAAAATTAGGTTTTGAGTAATATTTCTTTCAGGTGTTGCATTCCGGAAGACGCTTTGTCTTCAATATAACTTACTTCTCTGCCCAAATAGGAGGGTGGTCGTTTAGGGTCTACCAAATAAATCGGGCAATGAGCCGGAGTGTATTGCACCAAACCAGCTGCAGGATAAACCTGCAAAGAGGTGCCAATCACAAGAAAAACATCGGCATTTACAGTTTCTTCAATAGCCGGTTCCATCATGGGAACTGCTTCACCAAACCACACAATATTTGGTCTGAGCTGACTGCCTTTTTCGCAAAGGTCGCCAATGTTTAGCTGCCAGTCGTCTAGCGTGTATATAAGGCGCTCATCAATGCTGCTGCGCGATTCAAACAATTGACCATGCAGGTGGATGACATGGGTTGAGCCGGCTTTTTCATGCAGGTTGTCTACATTTTGAGTAATTACTGTGACTTCAAAATGCTGTTCTAATTCGGCCAATATTTTATGGGCTGCATTGGGCTGTGCATTGAGGGCTTGCTTTCTACGTTCGTTGTAAAACTTGAGCACCAACTCCGGGTTTCGTTGCCATGCCTCGGGAGTAGCCACTTCAGTTACATCGTGCCCTTCCCAAAGGCCATCAGAATCGCGGAAGGTCTTAAGGCCGCTTTCCGCACTTATTCCGGCTCCTGTCAATGCTACCAGTTTCTTCATACTGCAAGAGTTAGCCAATGCCCAGCTCCACTTTGTTTTTCTCAAAAACGTTAATAATAAATTGGATATGGTCGTCTAGTTCTACTCCTAAAAGCTTAACACCTGTTTCTATTTCGTCTCTTTCTACTTTAGCTGCAAAGCTCTTTTGCTTGAGTTTTTTCTTAACCGATTTGGGAGTCAGCCTGTCAATTCCTTGTGGTCTTACCTGGCAGCAGGCTATAATAAATCCGGTGAGTTCATCGCAGGCCAATAGTGCTTTATCAAGCAAAGTCTCATAGCTCACACCCCATTTGGTGTAGTGGGCAGCTATGGCATGGGCCATTGTGTCTTCGCCTTTCTCTCTTAACAGGGCCACAATTTTATGAGGGTGTTCTTCAGGAAATGCCTCGTAGTCAGCATCATGGAGCATGCCCGTTATTGCCCATTGCTCCGCATCCTCGCCAAAATGCTCTCCATAAGCTTCCATAACCAGCTCTACACTTCGGGCATGCCGCAGTAGGCTTTCAGTCTTAGTCCAGTTTTCGAGTATAGTTCTTGCTTCTTTTCTGTTCATTTGAGGTGTTTTTCGAAAAAGGCTACGATGGTTTCTTTGAGTTCTTCGTTCAGTGGTAGATCCGGGTTTGTATAAGATGCCATGTTTTTATTCTTATCGGCCGGAGCATTCTTAAGAATGTGGTTCATACCATCAATTACTTTGAGTTCTGCCCTTTCATTGGCAATCTGCAAGCGTTGGGCATCATCTACAGTCACTTGTAAGTCGGTGCTGCCCGCCACCACCAATATGGGGATTTCGAGTTTTTCCATTTCAACCAATGGGTCGTACTTCATCCATGAAATCATGAAGGGCTGTACGCTCGGCCTGAAAACACTGAGCAAATAGGGCGGTATATTTTCAACGGTTTTGCCTTGCTCCAATTGGGCAAAAATGCTTTTGGCTTCTTCTACAATGTTCGATGGGTTGAAGGGGTTGGACTTGATTTGGAGCATAATGGTTTCATCGATAGTAAGGGATGGCCCGGCCAATGAGGCAAAAGCTTTAACACCAGGCTCTTGAGAAATTCGCATACCAATTAGCGAACCCTGCGAATGCCCAATTACTCCAATATTCATAAAGCGTTTGTCTTTTGACAGGTAGTGAAGCCAAGCGCGGGCATCGTCTACAAAATCTTCAAAAATAAGTTCGCTTTCAGAGGTAGGAGTATGGTTGCTTAGACCAAGGCCTCGTTTGTCGAATCGTAAGGAGGCAATGCCATTGGCCGCAAGGGTTTCGGCCAACAACTTGAGGGAGTTGTTTTTGCCTTCTAAGGCTGCCGAGTTGCCATCTTTATCGGTTGGTCCTGAACCCTGAATGATTAGTACTACCGGTAGTTTCTTTTTAGAGCCTTCAGGAAACATAATGGCTCCGCCCAGTTCATGGCCTTCATTTTGGATATGAACCATCTCTTCCTCGAATCGTTGTGCGTGGTTGAGGAATGGGCTAAGGATTAAGATCAGAAAGATTGAAAATGGTATCAGTCTGCTCATAGTCGATCAGTTAGAAAGCTAATGATTTCAATGGAGACTTAAAACAATAAGTAGGCCAATGGGGCCAATGTTACTTCTTTCGGCCTCTGCCTTTTTTGGCAGGCGCATTGGCCGCCAGCTCCAAGCACTCTTCCAAAGTCAACTCTTCTGCTACTTTGTCTTTCGGAATTTTCACATTTTGTTTTCCAACCTTAATATAAGGTCCCCATCGCCCATTAAGTACTTGTACGTCAGGGTTTTCATCGAAGGTTTTGATGAATTTCTCGGCATCGGCTTTTCGCTTGGCTTCTATGAGTTCAATGGCGGTAGTTTCATCGATACTGAGCGGGTCATGTTCTTTACCTAGGGATACAAACTTGTTATCGTGACGGAGGTAGGGGCCAAACCGGCCAATGGCAGCCGTAATGGCTTTGCCTTCAAATTCACCTACTTGCCGAGGTAGTTTAAAAAGCTCAAGAGCATCTTCTAAGGTAATACTCTCTATGAATTGCCCTTTTTTGAGGCTTGCAAATTTCGGTTTTTCCTCACTGTCTTCACTTGTTTCTCCAATCTGAACCAATGGCCCAAATTTACCTAAACGTGCAATTACGGGTTTGCCAGATTCCGGGTCAATGCCTAACTCTCGGCTGCTGCCTACATCGCTGCGCTTAATCTGTTCGGTTTGTTCAACCGTTTGGTGAAAACGACCATAGAAGTTCTTAATCATTTGATCCCAGTTTTGAGATCCGCTGGCAATTTGGTCGAATTCCTCTTCTACATTGGCAGTAAAAGAGTAGTCAATTACATTGGGGAAGTGGTCAACCAGAAAGTCATTCACCACCATGGCAATGTTAGTAGGGAATAGTTTGGCTTTTTCTGCTCCTGTAATTTCGGTCAATGTGTTGGTGTTCAGTTGGTCATTTTTAAATACCAGCTCTTTGTAGTTGCGTTCTACACCATCGCGATTTTCTTTAAGAACATATTCTCGTTTTTGTATGGTCGAAATGGTCGGTGCGTAGGTAGAAGGACGACCAATACCCATTTCTTCCAGCTTTTTCACCAAACTGGCTTCAGTATAGCGGGCAGGAGGGCGTGTAAACCCTTGCCGGGCCTTCATAAACTCTAGCTGAAGCGACTGCCCCACGGTGAGCGGAGGCAGCATGCCTTTAGCTTCTTCGGTCTGGTCATCATCGTCTGTCGATTCGATGTAGACCTTCAGAAAGCCCTCAAATACAACTACTTCGCCCTGAGCAACGAGCTTTTCGCTATTGGTAGAAATACCAATAGTTACGGTTGTTCGCTCAAGTTGAGCTTCGGCCATTTGTGAGGCAATGGTTCGCTTCCAAATAAGCTCATAGAGCCTTTTTTCGTTGTAATCTTTTCCTGCCGAATGTGCCGAGAAATCGGTTGGTCTTATGGCTTCGTGAGCCTCCTGAGCCGATTGCGATTTGGTTTTGAACTGCCTTCTTTTGGCATAAGCTTCTCCAAAAGCCGATTTAATTTCGCTGAGCGCACCCGAAACGGCTTCTTCAGAAAGGTTCACCGAGTCCGTTCTCATATATGAGATTTTACCGGCCTCGTAGAGGCGTTGGGCGAGTGTCATGGTTTGCGATACGGAAAAGCCCAGTTTTCGGCTAGCCTCTTGCTGCAGGGTAGAGGTGGTAAAAGGTGCTGCAGGAGATCGCTTTGCCGGTTTTTTATCGAGCGATTCAATAGTGTAAGAAGCTCCTTTGCAACTTTCCAGAAAAGCCCTGGCTTCTTCTTCAGAATCGAACCGTTTAGGGATTTCTGCTTTCAGTTCTTTGCCGTCTATATCAAAGATGGCCGACACTTTGAAGAAGGAGTTTACCTCAAACTGATCTATTTCTCTCTCTCGTTCTACCACCAGCCGTACGGCTACTGACTGTACCCGGCCGGCAGAAAGTCCTCGTTTAATCTTTTTCCAGAGCACGGGAGAAAGCTCATAACCTACCAGACGATCGAGAATTCTACGAGCTTGTTGTGCATTTACCAGGTCCTCATCAATGGTGCGAGGATTTTCCAGAGCCTTCTGAATAGCCGACTTGGTAATTTCCCTGAAAACGATTCGCTTGGTATGATCTTCTTTAAGCTTTAAGGCCTCTTTGAGGTGCCAGCTAATAGCTTCTCCTTCGCGGTCATCATCACTGGCCAGATAGATCATTTCGGCTTCTTTAGCCAGTTTTTTAAGGTTTTTTATGACCTCTTTCTTGTCGGCTGTAACCTCGTAGGTGGGCTTAAAACCATTTTCAATATCAATGGCTTTATCTCCTTTGGGTAGGTCGCGTACGTGGCCGTAGCTCGATACTACCTTGAAGTCTTTTCCAAGGTATCCTTCTATAGTTTTGGCTTTGGCCGGTGACTCGACAATGACAAGATTTTTCGACATATTCTGGCTAGATTTAAAATTCCGATCGCTTCAAAGATGCGTATAAAACTTTCAAAAAAACAAGCGAAATAAGTTTTCGCCCTATTTTGCATGTATCAATTCAACGGATTGTTCGTTGATGGTCACATAACTGAAGAACTATCTAAATGGTTAGAAATTTATTGCTTATTCGGCACGCAGAGGCCGAGTTTCCCGATGAAAAGAAGAGAGATTTTGATCGTAAACTTAGTGGCAACGGACAAAAGCAGGGTATAATTCTGGGAGGTTACATAAAACAGTTGCCTTTTCAACTAAATGCTATTTATCACAGTCCTGCCCTTAGAACCTTACAAACCAGCCAGCATATTTGTGCCGCACTTACTGAGGTGCCCCGCTTAATGGATGCAGAAGAACTGTATGAAGCAACTGGTAATCTAATGAAGGCTTTTGTGAACAGAATGGATGATAATTTTGAACATGTAGCCATTGTGGGGCATAACCCGGGTATTTCTGATTTGTACTCCTTTCTTAGCGGTAATTATGAGCCTTATGCTCCAGCCACCTGCGCATGGCTTACTTTTGAAGCGGAAAGCTGGGCCCATGTTTCAGGCCATATGGCCATTCAGAAAGACTTTTACTATCCCGGTCAGGCTTCCTGAAAAGCCGTGGCGCTATTAATTTCAAAAATCCTTGCCTTTGAAAAGAAGGAAGGTCTTATTTTTGGCGCATGGCATCATTAGGAAGACACATTATTGTTGAATATTATAACTGTTCTCCAGAGGCACTGAACGATGTGGTTCACATAGAGCAGAGCATGGAAAATGCAGCCGAAGAGGCTGGCGCAACCATCATTAACTCCACCTTTCATCACTTTTCACCCTATGGCGTAAGTGGTGTGGTTGTAATTCAGGAGAGCCATTTGGCCATACATACCTGGCCGGAATATGGCTATGCATCGGTAGACCTCTTTACTTGCGGAGATACCGTAAATCCATGGGTTTCTTATCAAATGCTAAAAGATGCGTTTGAAGCCGGTCATGGTTCGGCTGTGGAGTTGAAGCGTGGAGAAATGGCATTGCTCAAAAGAAGAAACTTTGAAGTAAAAGCCATGCGCGATGAAAGAAGTGCAGAAGATGGGAGCCCAATAAGAACCCGTGATGTATGGTTTACCGAACGCGATGATAAAATAGCCCTTTCATTAAAGCATGATGGAAAGCTTTACGATGTTCAGTCGGATTATCAGCGAGTGGCCGTTTACAATACGCAGGCCTACGGTAACATGCTCACTCTTGATGGTATGGTTATGACCACCGAAGTGGATGAGTATGTATACCACGAAATGATTAGTCATGTGCCCTTACTCACTCATCCCGATCCAAAACGGGTATTGATTATTGGCGGAGGCGATGGTGGTACGGCCAGAGAGGTGCTCAAACATAAACAACTGGAAGAAGTGGTAATGGTAGAGATTGACGATAAGGTGATTGAGGCCAGTAAGTTGCACTTACCCAGTATATCGCAGAGCCTCGATGATCCTAAGCTGAACCTGATTGTTGACGATGGAATTAAGTATGTGAATGAAGCGGCCGATGGCAGCTTTGATCTGGTTATTGTAGACTCTACCGACCCGGTGGGGCCGGCAGAAGGATTGTTTTCCGTGGACTTCTACAAAGAGGTTTATCGTATTTTGAGCGATGACGGCATAATGATTACTCAAAGCGAATCACCAAGGTTCAATAGCAAGGTGTTCAAAGAGATATATCAGACCTACAGGGGTATTTTTGGACAGGACAAGGTGCATTGCTATCTGGCCTATATTCCTACCTACCCAACCGGTATGTGGTCGTTTAGCTATAGCTCTAAGGGCAAGGCGCATCCGCTCAAACAAAAGAGCAAAGAAGAGGTAGAGGCTTTTGCCCAATCGGCAAAACTGAAGTACTACAATGCGGACTTACACCAGGCAGCCTTTGCTTTGCCAACCTTTGTTCGTGATATGATTGGGTAAGCCACTTGCCTATGTTAGAAACACCAATGGTCTAACCCATTTAGTTGGGTTAGATTATTTAGGTCTTAAAAGACAACCCTATGACAAATGCTGATGATTTTAACCCCAATAATGTGGGAGTGAAGGGCACCTTGTTTGGCTTGCCCTACAGTACTGAAGATGCTAAAATTGTGGTTATTCCTGTGCCTTGGGATGTAACTGTTTCCTATGGAGCCGGCACATCTGATGGTCCTGAGGCCATTTTGGAGGCTTCTTCTCAATTAGATTATGAGCAGCCCGATGTAAAGGAAGCCTGGAAAATTGGAGTGGCCATGGCCGAAATACCGGAAGTATGGTATTCTTTGGGCAAAGAGCTAAGGGCCAAGTCAGAACAATATATTGAGTGGCTTGAAGAGGGGAGCGACCCGGAACAGGAAGAGTACATGCTCAAAATTCTTGCAGAGGTGAATAGAGAGTGTGCTCAACTTATGGAATATGTAGAACAGGAATGCACCTACTGGCAAGAGCAGGGTAAACTTACCGTGCTACTGGGTGGAGATCATAGTACGCCTTTGGGCCATATAAGAACATGCGCCAAAAGGCATGCTAATCTGGCCATTTTGCAAATAGATGCTCATGCCGATTTGCGCATAGCTTATGAGGGCTTTGAATACTCGCACGCAAGCATTATGTACAATGCTCTAAAGACTCCAGAGATAAAAAAACTGGTGCAGGTGGGCATTAGAGATTATTGTGAGCAAGAAGCCGAAATGGTCAGAAATTCTAAAGGAAGAATTGTTTCATTTTACGACCAGCTTATAAAAGAACAGCAATACAGGGGTGAAAGCTGGGATGCTATCTGTGAAAAAATTATTGCTGAGTTACCCGATAAACTATACCTCTCTTTCGATATTGATGGCTTAGATCCTAAGTTATGTCCCAACACAGGAACGCCCGTTCCCGGTGGTTTTGAATTCGAACAAGTAATGTATCTCATTAAGAAAGCGGTACAGTCTGGTAAGAAAATAGTAGGTGCCGATCTGAATGAGGTTTCTCCCGGAGAAGATGAGTGGGATGCCAATGTTGGAGCGAGAGCCCTATACCGGGTCATCAATCTGATGGCTATGAGCCAGGGTTTAGTTAAGTACCATTAAGGTACCTATGCCAGTTTCAATAAAACTGGCATAGGTAATTCCTATTTATTCCAATAGATTTTCAACGACCAAATAAATAAATAAGACTAGTAAGAGTATAAGGTACCTTATTTTGTATTTCTCTTTACGTTCAGTTTTAGGGGTTTTTAGAATCTTAATAAGGTCCCAAATAATGACTAAAGAGGCAATTATGAATAAAGGAATAATGAATTTCTGATACATCTCTTTTAATGTTAATGAGCCATACATTCAACAAATTCTGCTACTGCCAAAGCAGTTCCTATCCAGCCAAGCCCCAGTCTAGCAGCGGCTTTTCCTACGGCCTTAATAAGCATTTTTCGAGCTGCGTAGCTACTTAGGTATTTACCCTTTGCCCAATCAATTAGCCTATCAACACCAATTGCACGGAGAGCGCAGTCTTTGATACTTTGAGCATATGCTGTTGAATAAAAAAAGGTTGATTGATTTTGTTCTAGGTTGCTTGAGAGTTGATCGTTAAGCTCTTCAACCCTCACTAATGTTAATGCTAAACTGACTATTTCTGGGTTATCCAGTGAACCGAAAGATTCACCTAATTCTTCTTCTGAAAACCCATATGAATACAATAACTTTAATCCTTCTTCAAGAATTGGAGAAAGCATTTCTTTTGCTCCTTCTTCCGTGATGCCCGCCTCAAATTGGTCGCTAGAGCTTGATCTTGTGGTCAATTCAGATAGTGTTTTTTTAATTTTAACACCTTGATCAAATAAAATTTCTTTGAATGAATCTAAGGCAGCCTCTTGCCTTTCTGTGATAGGCTCTATCTCAGGAGGAGATGTACAGGATTGAATACTATAGGCTAGGCCAAATGCAATGATGTATAAAGAAAACAAACCTCTAACAAATTTAATTGATAAGTTTTTACTTTTAATTAAAGTTTTCATTAGATTATAATTTTAATTAAACATGTTTAAATTTATTTAATTTAGTTATAAAATCATATAATTTATAATTGTTCAATAGGTCTATAAGTATTGATTATTACACTTGAAGCACAGTAAATGAGAAGAGAGATAGCCCTAAAGAGGGAAGTCGATTCGGGCGTTTAAATACTCCAAGCACAATTTCTAGGTACAAAATCTACTGATGTGATTGATCGTGCCTAAATTGTGTTATGACCTGTATCAATCTTAAAGCAATGAGCTAAGAAAATGCTGCTAAGCCTTAGCATGAAAATCATTTCATTGGTAAAGAAACAAGTGTTAATAAATATAATCGTCCGTTTTGATAAAGAACTGTTGGTGAATGGAGCCATATCTGTTATTATAGCGGCTTGACTAAAATCTAGACTTGTGGGCTTAATTCAAGATGCTGTTTCTGGCTTTGCCGGTTGGATATGGGGTGTTCCGCTCCTTATTTTACTCATTGGTGGTGGGCTTTTCTTTATGGTCTACAGCCGGTTTATGCCCTTTCTCTACTTTAAGCACGCCATATTAGTGTTGCTAGGTAAATACGATGAGAAAGACAAAGAGGGACAAATAAGTCATTACGAGGCTCTTTCAACAGCTCTGGCAGCCACCGTGGGCATGGGCAATATTTCAGGAGTTGCCGTGGCCATTACTATGGGAGGTCCCGGGGCGATCTTCTGGATGTGGGTTTCGGCATTTTTTGGTATTGCTACTAAGTTCTTTACCTGTACGTTGGCGGTTATGTACCGAGGGCGAGATTCTGAAGGTGAAGTGAGGGGAGGGCCAATGTATGTTATAACGGAAGGTCTTGGTCAGAAGTGGAGACCATTGGCGGTTTTCTTCTGTATTTTTGCACTAGTGGGGGCCTTACCCATCTTTCAGGCCAACCAACTCACAGCAGCTCTCAATACTGTTTTGGGGCCAAACATTGGCTACGATCCTGCCGATTCGTTTACTTTTTTAGGTGCTCAGATATCTTACGCTTCGCTTACCATAGGTGCAATACTTACGGTATTGGTTTCAACCGTAATTTTTGGAGGAATTAAAAAGATAGGCAAAGTGGCTGCTCGCATGGTGCCTTCAATGGTGGTACTTTACTTTATTTTGGTGGTGTACATATTGCTTCAGAATGTGGGTGAAATTCCGGGGATTTTTGCTGCTATACTCGATGAAGCATTCACCGGCAGTGCCATTTTAGGTGGAGGTGTTGGTGCAGTTATCATTGTGGGAGCAAAACGTGCAGCCTTTTCCAATGAGGCAGGTATTGGTACGGCACCAATGGTGCATGGTGACACTAAAACAGACGAACCGGTAAGAGAAGGGTTGGTAGCTATGCTGGGTCCGGCAATCGATACTTTGCTGGTCTGTACCTTAACAGCGTTGGTTATTTTGGGCACCGGAGTGTATGAAGAATTCGTAGGGGCCGAAGATACGGGCTTGCTGGGGGTTACTCTCACACTTAAGGCATTCAATGCTGCTATTCCCGGTGTTGGGGGATACCTCCTGGGGCTTTGTATTCTGGTTTTTGCGGTAAGTTCCCTGCTTTCCTATTCGTACTATGGAGTAAAGTGTATGTCGTTTATGTTTGGTGCTAAACGAGGTGATTTGTATAACTACATCTACATTGGTACTATCATTTTGGGAGCCGTTACCTCATTGGGTTTTGTAGTAAACCTCATTGACAGTGGGTTTGCTTTAATGGCTATTCCCACCATGATATCGGCCATCATATTAGCGCCTAAGGCATGGGCAGCATCGCAAGATTACTTCGCACGGCTGAAACGGGGTGACTTTAAGCGATAGGGGAATAGCTTTTATTTTCGAAGCAGGCGCTCAAAGCGTTTCGTGTTATAATTGGCCATTCCGGTTTTCTTAACAACTATTTTACCGTCTTTAGAAATTACAAAAGTGGTGGGCACTACTCCCGTTTCATATACTGTGGGCAGCTGGCTGGCAAGTTGATGAATGGGAAGGTCAAACCCTTTGTCGGCTATCCAGTCTTTGGCTTTTTGAAAATCGCGGTCTTCAGAGATCATCAGAAAGACAACATCTTTATCGTCTTTGACTTTTTCGTAAAGCGCATTAATACCGGGCATTTCGGCCACACAGGGGGCACACCATGTGGCCCAAATATTCATAAAAATAGTTTTCCCTTTGAGAGTTTGTGCGCTCACTATCTGACCCGACTCGTTGGTGAATTTAAAGTTGTAGTTGGCCTCTTTTATTGCCATTTCATCTAGTTCCCGTGCGTTCATTATACCGGTATAGAGTACCGCTTGCTGCACTTTTCCAAAGACTTTGGCTTGAGATCCGGTAAGGTAAATGACTGCAAAAACGACCAGAATGATAGCTAATTCAATGAAATCGCGTCTGGTAGGTTTTTTCTTTTTAGGGCCTTTCATGGTATAGTGACAACTTCCGGTTAAACTAAGTTCAAACTATTGACATGAGCAATACATAAGCTTATGGAAATAAATGAAACCTTCGTCAACAAGCTTTGTTAATGTACTGAACTTAGTGGCTATTTTAGAGCGCAAAACCAAAAACGAGATATGAGATTTTTGAAAAACTATTCATTATTAATTGTAGTTGCCCTTATTGTTTCAGCGTGTGGTCAGAAGGAGGGGGTTTATTTTGTGAACCTGACCGATGGTCAGGAAGTGTCTTCCACTGTATTGGTAGAAATGGGAGTAAATGGAATGGAAGTAGAACCTGCTGGTGAAATAAACAAAGGAAAGGGGCATCATCATATAATTATTGATGGCGGTTATATGAAAACCGGAGAAACTATTCCGGCTAATGAAACACATATTCATTATGGGAAAGGCCAAACAGAGGCTACCATTGAGTTAAGCCCGGGTAAGCATACCTTAACTCTTCAGTTCGCAAACGGAATCCATCAGTCGTATGGAGAAGCCTGGAGCAAGACCATTACGGTGAATGTGAAAGACTAGATTAAATTAGTTTATAGGATACATAGTTAGATCACATAGGAGTAATGGGGCCATTTGAGCTGCAAACTGTGTCTGTGCAGCGACTTATATGAACCATTTGTAAAGACACAAATGGGTGAAAAGTGTTGGGTCATGCGCCATGCGACTTAAGTAAATAATCCTAATAGCTATTTACTATATAAAAAGGGGAACAGCCGGTGTGTCTGGCAGTTCCCCTTTTTTATGTAATACCTATAGTTCACACCAATTGCTCATTGGTGAAATACATATGACTAATGAGTGAGTGTAACTGGGTTCAACTCTTAGTTAGCCGCAAAATGGTTTAATTTTATTTTAGGATTACTCAGTTAGATCGCATTTGTTAGATCCAGTATAGCCACAAGCTGTGTCCTCACAGCGTCTTTTAACAGTCATTTGTGAAGACACAAATGGAGGCAAGGTTAAGAAATATACTTCTTGCGACTTAAGTAACCTGAGTTAGATGTAAGTAAGTAGTAAAATATCCCCTCTTAGGACGTCATTGCGGAATTTTCCTCTGAAAACTTCACATACGCAAAGGAAAATATCCGCAATCTCATTTAGGCTCT
>NZ_DDDQ01000032.1:0-9490 GCF_002336325.1 Roseivirga sp. UBA1976
TGTTTTTCCGGCATGACGTTCTTTCCTTACATCGAACTCAGGTTACTTAAGTCGAATGGCTTATGTTTTGACATTTTGTCGCCATTTGTGTCTTCACAATTGGCCCATTTCTGGTGCTGTGAAGGCACAACTTATAGCTCAAGTGATCTATTTGCTTTTATGCGATCTAACTAAATAAATAACCCTCTAACCTTACAAGAAGAAGATTCACGCTGTATTGGGAATTTCGTTTAGCCTTTGAGACAGCTTCTTTGCATAGGGGGTAACAGCTGTTTATCTATTACAAGGGCGTATAACTTATCTTGTTATAGTTTTATATTTTTTAATAACCGGCTGCAGCATCATCGCCTCTTGGGTCTGCACCAGCTTCCAGTCGGCCGTCAGGCAAAACCAGTATTGCATCAACCCGGCCCATGGCTCCACCTTCATTCATGGTGTGGCCCATTTTTTTGAGTTGAGCAACCACAGCACTATCCAGGCCATTGCGCTCGTATCTTACCTGGTCGGGTAGCCATTGATGGTGAAAGCGAGGGGCTTCTACTGCCTCCTGCATACCCATTTCAAAATCGACTACATTGAGAATGGTTTGAAAAACAGAGGTGATAATCGTACTTCCACCGGGTGTTCCTACAACCATAAATAGTTTGCCATTACGGGTTACGATTGTGGGCGTCATAGAGCTGAGCATGCGTTTTCCTGGTGCAATGGCATTTGCTTCACCACCAATCAGTCCGTACATGTTAGGTTCTCCGGGCTTAATACTAAAGTCATCCATTTCATTGTTGAGCAAAAAGCCGGCACCGCCTACAAATACTTTAGAGCCCATACCTCCATTGAGGGTAGTGGTTACGGAAACCGCGTTTCCTTCTTCGTCTACCACCGAAAGGTGGGTGGTTTCTTCACTCTCATAGGCCATGGGTTGGCCGGCCTGAATTTGCGCACTTGGTGTAGCCACGTTAGGGTCGAAGTTTTTCATTCGCTCGAGGGAATAGTCTTTAGACAGCAAGCCTTCTCTGGGCACATCCCAGAAATCCGGATCGCCAAGGTGCTTGGCCCTGTCGGCATAAACTCTGCGTTCGGCCTCTACCATGGCATGTACTGCAGCCACACTATGAAAGCCCGACTTTTGTAAGTCCAGATTTTCTACGCTATTGAGAAGTTGCGCAAGCGCCACACCTCCGCTCGATGGTGGAGGCATGGAAATGAACTCATAGTCTTTGTAACTTCCCGTTATGGGCTTGCGCCACGCGGCCTCATATTGTTCCAGGTCTTCCAGCGAAATCAGGCCATTGCCGCGCTCCATTTCTTCCACAATGAGTTGGGCAGTTTTTCCTTTATAGAATCCATCTCTTCCCTCATCTCTGATGCGGATTAGCGTTTCGGCCATTTCCTTATTCCTCACAGTGTCGCCTTCTTTCCACTCGCTGCCTTCATTGGCCAGAAAGAAATCGGGCAACTCGGTATTGTATTCAATAAATGCCTCTCGGTTACTATTTAGCTTTCCTGCTTCACGTGCTGTTAAAGCCCAGCCATTGGCCGCTATATCTATAGATGGTTGTACCAATTCAGCCCAACTTAGTCGTCCGTATTTCTCATGGGCAGCCGCTAGTCCGGCTACGGTTCCGGGTACTCCGGCCGCCAGGTGGCCACGGGTGCTGGCTCGGTCTATTACCTCCCCATTGGCATCCAGATACATATCGCGTCCTCCGGCCAGTGGAGCTTTTTCGCGGTAATCGAGAGTAGCAATTTCGCCATTGGCCATTCGGCTTACCATAAAACCACCGCCTCCAATGTTGCCTGCTCCGGGATACACAACCGCCAGGGCAAGTTGGGTAGCAATAGCAGCATCAACAGCATTGCCTCCTTTTTGGAGAATGGATTTACCAACCTCTGAAGCCAAAGGGTGGGCTGAGACCACCATTGCTTTTTCGGTAATAAGACCTCTCTTTACGGTAGCCTTTTCTGCGGGGCTTGCACAGGCCCACAGACAAAGCACTAATACTAATGATGCTGCTTTTTTAATCATGTGACTATTTTTTACCAATGGTGTTTTCGAAAAGCTTGAAAATTCGCTTGTACTCATCTGTCCAGCTCGATGGTTCCGTAAAACCGTGGTTTTCAATAGGGTATAGGGCCATTTCCCAATTGTCTTTACCCAATTCTATAAGTCGCTGAGCCAAACGTACCACATCCTGGAAGTGTACATTGGTATCTACCATACCATGGGCAATAAGTAGGTCTCCTTGTAGTCCTTCGGCAAAATAAATGGGTGAGCTTCGTTTAAAGGCAATGGGGTCTTCTACGGGAGTGTTCAATATGTTGGAGGTGTACCCGTGGTTGTAGTGTGCCCAGTCGGTTACCGAACGCAATGCTGCTCCTGCGGCTATCACATCGGGGTGTTTGAACATAGCAAAGAGGGTGATAAATCCGCCATAGGAACCACCGTACATGCCTATTCTTCCAGCTTCAACACCGTGTTCGCGCATTAAATAACGAGCTCCATCAATTTGATCGGAAAGATCTTTACCTCCCATATGTCTGTAAATACCTGTTCTCCAATCTCTTCCATACCCGGAACTAGCTCTGTAGTCGATATCCAGCACGGTATAGCCTTTGGCCATGAGCATGTTATTGAACATAAACTCCCTAAAGTAGGTGCTCCACCAGAAGTGTACATTCTGGAGGTAACCGGCTCCGTGTACAAATATTACACCTGCTCCATTGGGGTTTTGGGGCTTGTATAGCCTGGCGTGTACATCGGCTCCATCTTCTGCCTTAAAGGTGATTACCTCCGGTTGATGCCAGTCGTATTGCTTAAAACCATCGCGAAGACTTTCGGTAAGTTTCTTAGGTTTTGCTCCGGGCTTATTGTCCTGAACATAAAGTTCGGTGGGTTGGTCGATGTATGAGTATTCAATAGCCAGGGTTTTTTCATCGGGAGAAAGGGTTACGTCATTTCCACCGTCAACCGAAGTGATTTGGGTTGGGGTTCCTCCACGTACTGGCAATGAGTAGAAGTGTCTTATGCCCGGGTGTTTCATATTGGCATGGAAGTACCACTTGCTGCCGTCAGATGAAAGGAAAGGGTTGTATACCTCAAAATTGCCGTTGGTCAATTGCTTGGTTACTCCATTAGACAAATCGTGAATGTATAGGTGAGAGTATCCTGTTTTCTCTGACTGGAAGTATATGGTTTTGTTATCGGGTAAGAAACCAAATGTGCCTGAGAAAGACTCACTACCTATTCCCGGGCCGGCAATCCATGCCTCATCTCTTTGACGGTCTATAGTAATCAGGTCGCCTGTTTCAGGAATAAGGCGCATAATCCAACGGTCTTTGTTATCGTGTGCTCCAAAGTGAGCCACGGCATATTTGCCATCGCCAGACCAGATGATATCGTTGCCCGATACATTTCGGGGCTCTTCTTTCCATTCTTTATCCGGATAGTCTTTCACATAGTCAGGCAAATCGGTAATACCCGGCAGCTTCATTTTGTCTACCATATAAAAGGTGTCTGCGGCTATGTTGTATATACCTATTTCGGAGTAGCCTTGCTCACCGCCTACCTTGGGCCGAGTGTTAATGTCGGTGGTATAACCGCTAGAGGTTACATAGTTTGGTACAATCGTGTTTTTAGCTCCATTTTCCGGAGAGTGATAAACCATAAAGCTCACAAAACGGCCATCAGGCGAGAGTTGAATATTTCTTACATTTCTCAACTCAATGGTGCTGCGTCTGTCTTCCGACTGTCCAAAGTCGCCACCAAAGAAACCGGAAAAGTTTCTGCGAGGTCTTCTTCTCTGTTCGGCCAAATATTCTGATGTATTCAACTGGTCATCGCGCAGCCAATTGTCTTGCTCTCTGTTGCCTTCCGATCTGCCAATGTTTCTGGAAGAACCATTGTCTTCATCGGGGTTGCGCTCAATAAGGAAGTTAGTCAGTTGCTTCATTAAGCCTGTTTCAGTATCGATGCTGAAAAGGTTGTCATCGGCAATGAAGGTAATGATGTGATCCTTGTGAAAACGCGGATTCGATTCACGTGAGTTGGTTGCGGTGAGTCGTGTTTCTTTATCAGACTTTAGTTCCTTAATGTAAATATCACCGCCCTTTGCATATACAATTTTGGTTTTGTCGCTATTGAACTCGTAGCTGGAGGGCCAACCATCGCTGGTATCTTCAATGGCTTCGGCTTCACCACCGTTCTTACTGATTTTGAAGGCAGAAGAACGTCCGTCAGCATCCGGGTCCCAGTAAAAATAAATGTTCTTGCTGTCTTTAGACCAGCTTACCCGCGAAGGTGAGGTGCCGATAAATTTTTCGGGCGCCTGCATGATCTCCTCTACCGTGAGTTGCGATAGTGGCTTGGTTTGGGCACTTAGCCATACCGCGCAAATAAAAAGCAAACTAAAAAGTCCGAATTTTCTCATGTCTCAAATAATCTTTAACGTGATTGTCAAACATAAATAAAATGCCCGCAAAATAGACCTTAAATTGTGGTGGATGGTTAAATCTTGTTTCGTCCCCATCTGGGACAACTTGTCCAAATATGGTACATCACCGGGCTTTGGTGTAAAACCGTTTGTGCCTTTCGAACCTCGCTCATAACTTTTTGCCTTTTGGCACAGTTAAAGCTGTTATTGAGGAACATTCGTGAGTTATGACAAAGAGAATACTGGTAGTAGAAGATGACCAAAGCACGCTGAAGGCCGTAAAGTTCCTCCTAAGCGATTATTATGAAGTGGTGACGGCCGGAAATGGGGCAGAGGCTATGGAGTGGCTGAGCGACAGCGACTTACCAGATTTGATTATCACTGATATAGAAATGCCGCGTATGTCGGGGCTTGAAATGATTGAGGCATTGGACGATGATCTTCGATTTAGCCAGGTACCGGTTATTGTAATGAGTTCCAATTGCTATAAAGACAGTTGCCTGGAGCGTGAATACGCCAACTATTACGGATGTCTGGATAAGCCTTTGGTGCCTTCAGAATTATTGCTCAAAATAGAAAAGGTCTTTCTGGCCAAAGCTTCTTAGCCTTCTTCCATTTCTTTCAAATAGCGGTATATACTTGATTTGCCAATTCCCAGCTTTTTAGCTACCAGCAGCACGTTGTTATCGTACTTGTCTAAAAAGTGCCTGATAATTTTGAAGGTATAATCGCGCAGAGTCATTTCTTCAAACAAAAACTGTCCTTCTTTTTGCAGGCTGTTAAAGGTGAT
The DNA here is from genome assembly GCF_002336325.1 of Roseivirga sp. UBA1976. Lineage (NCBI taxonomy): Bacteria > Pseudomonadati > Bacteroidota > Cytophagia > Cytophagales > Roseivirgaceae > Roseivirga > Roseivirga sp. UBA1976. The sequence continues at coordinate 5,221 of NZ_DDDQ01000032.1, forward strand.
GTCTTCAGCTTCAATCTCATTCTCTTCACACATAACCGCTGCCAACTCTACCACCGACTTCAACTCGCGCACATTGCCCGGAAAGGGGTATGAGATAAGTTTGTTTTGAGCTTCCTTACTCATTTTTACAGCTCCAAGCTTATTTTCTTTTGCAAATTGCCTGAGCAGGTGCTTGGCAATTAGAATAACGTCCTGACCACGCTCTCTAAGAGGAGGTAGCTCAATAGGAATACCCAACAAACGATAGTAGAGGTCTTCTCTGAAATTGCCCTGTTTTACTTCTTCGGCAAGGTCGCGATGAGTGGCTACAATTACTCGTACATCGAACTTCACTACTTCGTTTCCACCAACCCGGGTTAGTTCTCTTTCCTGAAGCACGCGCAACAGTTTGGCCTGCAGGTTGATGTCCATCTCCCCAATTTCATCTAAGAAAAGTGTTCCGCCATCGGCTTCTTCAAATTTCCCTTTCCTTCGAGCCAATGCACCGGTAAAAGCTCCTTTCTCATGACCAAATAGCTCACTTTCAATCAGGTTTTCCGGAATGGCAGCGATATTGACTGCCACAAAGGGTTTCGATTTTCTGTCTGAATTGTGGTGTATGGCTTTGGCTACAACTTCTTTTCCCGTACCTGTTTCTCCTGTAATACTCACGGTAATGTTGGTCTTTACCGCCTTGTTCATCATTTTAAACACCCTTTTTATAGCCGGGCTTTCTCCAATGATGGTATTCTCGAACTCGTATTTTTGATTGAGTTCTTCTTTAAGTGTGGTGATTTGTTGGGTAAGAGACGACACGCGCTTGGCATTGTTAATGGCATTGAGCAGTCGGTCTTTGGTCTCATTGTCTTTGGTTATATAATCATAGGCCCCATGCTTTAACAGGGTCACAGCCGTATTGATACTTTCTTGTGAAGACACCACAATGACCTGAATTTCGGGGTCGTATTTTTTTATGGCCTGTAGTACCTCTTTGCCCGAAATATCGGGGAGAGAATAGTCTAGTATAACTACTTTGGGGTTTTCATGAAGATTGTCGATGCAAGACTTGCCATCTTCAAAGGCGTGTACTACATGGTCTGGGTTTAGTTCGGCTATGTAACGAACCAATTTCATGTATAAGGGGTCGTCTTCGACCACAAAAATGCGCACCGTTTCGGGTGTATAATTCATGTGTTAACTATCTGGCTGTAGAGAAATGTATAAATAATTTCACGTTTGTTCGGCATCAAGCACTAAGAATTATACCACTCAGCTTTGGTTTAGTTTTCATTATTGCCTGCTTTGCCTCTTTACTAAACGAGGGCTTTTTGCCTTAACTTTTTACAGTTCAGGTAGCGAATATAAGGACTGCCCAAAAGCTTTTTAATTATTTTTGGACGAAATATACACTTAACCCTTCAAAATGATAATTGCGGCAAACCCCGACCAATTGGTGAAGCCTCGTAAAGGAGAAACCCGAGTAGGAGAAACCATGATTTTCTTAAAAGCCAAAGACTGGCAGGCTGCTTTGGGTAAACTCAAAAAAGAGGTTCGGTTCTGTTTAATCGGTATTCCGGAATGTGTGGGAGTAATGGGCAATCATGGCCGACCAGGAACTCAACATGCCTGGGATAGTTTTCTTAGGGCTTTCTGCAATATACAAAGCAACCGGTATCTCCGTGGCAATGAAATATGTGTGCTGGGAGCTGTGAATATTGACGCTATTCAGGAAAAGGCCGATGCGCTCGATTCCGCATCGGACTATTATTTTCAGAAACTGCATTTACTTTGTGAAGAGGTAGACGAGATGGTTGAAAATGTACTTACCGAGGTGAAAGCTGCAGGGCTTATTCCCATTGTAATTGGCGGAGGGCACAACAATAGTTACCCCATAATAAAGGCTTGTGCGGCCGTGGCTCACAAAAAGAAAGTAAATGCCATTAACCTGGATGCACATGCCGATTTTCGGGCACTGGAAGGGAGGCATAGCGGCAATGGTTTTTCGTATGCACGGCAGAAAAAATGCCTGAATCGTTACTTTGCCTTTGGTCTGCATCAGTCGTACAACAGTGAGAATATGCTGAAATCGATGGATGCGGACGAGCAGGTGAAGTATTCTTTTCTCGAAAATATTACTTATCTGGAAAGTATGCTGGCCGATGCTGTTTCTTTTGTTGTTGACGATATGATAGAGTGCGGTATTGAAGTAGACATGGATGCTATTCGTATGATGCCCAGCAGCGCCATGTCACCATCGGGAGTTTCGCTCGAACAGGCCAGGCTTTTTGTTCGACAGTGTGCTAAGAGTCTTAGCCCTGCGTATTTGCATTTGCCCGAAGCAGCTCCTAACGAGGAGTCCGAAAAACTGATGGTGGGTAAGGCGCTGAGCTATCTGGTGGCCGATTTTGTAAAGGCTATCGTTCACCGATAATTGGTCGATGGAATCGGGTTATCGGTCTGGTTTATGAATCCTTAGTCTGTCCTTTCGGGTATATGTGCACATCGGTTAAACGTAAATGACTATGCGATACATTATTTTCTTTGGACTTCTTATGTTCACTGTTCCATCGCTCAAGGCTCAGAAAATATCCACGCTAGAGATTGTGGAAGTATTGAATAAAAACCAGGCAGAGGCGGAATATTACTACCGTAATAACTGGAAAGTACTGAGGGAGCAAGCATTAAAAAGCAATTACATTGATAGCTTTGAGTTTATGATTGCCGGGCCTGAAGATGGAAAGCCGGGACATATTGTACTCTTGACTACCTATGCCAACAGAGAACAGTATGAAAAGGCCGAAGAGAATTTTGGCAAACTCATTGAAGCTTTGGGAGGTATAAAGCTGCTCAATGACAAGAAACCGGCAGACTTTAGAAAGTTTATCTATTCGCGAAGTGAGCTGGTTTCCGAAAGTAAACTATAAGTAACCCATGGCCTCCGGTATCTCGTCTATGAGCTGAAAGATAGGCAATGAATCTTTAGCCATAGTTGTACTGCGCATTGCAAAGGCCATGGGTTAATGGTTAGTCTTCTATAATTACTATTTTTTCAATTTTATCGCCTTGTCGTATGTCGTCAATCACCTCCATACCTTCATAGACCTTACCAAAGCAGGTGTGGTTTCTGTCGAGGTGAGAGGTGTTTTGTCGACTATGACAAATAAAGAACTGTGAACCGCCTGTGTTACGATCGGCATGAGCCATAGAAAGCACGCCACGGTCGTGGTATTGGTTGTCTCCGTCTAACTCACAGTCTATCGAGTAACCGGGTCCGCCATTGCCAATGCCATTGGGACAACCACCTTGTATTACAAAGTTGGGAATTACACGGTGAAAGGTAAGGCCATCGTAAAAGCCTTTTTTAGAAAGGTCTACAAAGTTTTTTACGGTATTGGGAGCGTCTTTCTCATAAAACTCCACTTTCATTAGTCCTTTCTCGGTATGAATTTCTGCTGTCATTGCTTTTTGTTTTATTTAGAACAAAAGTAAACATCAGAGAGAATGTTCAGGCTATCTAACCATACGAAAATCAAATTGATGAATTTTTACCCGCCTTTTCTTGGGGCGGGTATTCGTGTAAACCACATTTCCCCAGACTTTAAAAAGGCGGTTGTGAGCATGAAGCTCAGGTGGTGGAACCGAAACCTGGTAGGGGTGCATTTTGGTGGTTCGCTCATGGCCATGTCAGATGCCTTTTACATGTTGCTCATTTTGCAAAATTTGGGTAAAGAATATATCGTATGGGACAAAGCATCTACCATTCGCTTTAAAAAACCGGGTAGGGGAAAAGTAACCTGTGTTTTTGAGATTAACGATGCCCTTGTGGAGCAGCTTAGATCAGAGGCCGATGCACATGGAAAGACTGAGATTGTGCTTCCTCTGGAAATTACAGACGAAGAAGGCGATGTGGTGTGCGAGTTGGATAAGACTATTTATGTGAGGAAGAAAGAAGTCAGAAATTAACCAGAATAACCTCGGTATCTGCTCTCAGTAAAGATTATCGCCTCAGCGGGAATGACTGGTAGATTAGTTATTAAAATGATATAAGAAGATAAATTCCCCTGTAAAGGCAGGTTTAGGATTGTCTTTAATTTCCAGTGTAACGTTCAGTTGGCACTTGGTAATTCCTCTCAGATCGGCCAGACTGCTTAGCTTTACGCGCAAACGTACCTCAGAATTTACCAATACCGGTTGGTTAAACTTCAGTTTCTCAATGCCATAGTTGATCATCATTTTAATATTGTTGATCTCAGCAATCTGCTCCCATAGGTAGGGAAGTAAAGAAACGGTA
>NZ_DDDQ01000027.1:0-17336 GCF_002336325.1 Roseivirga sp. UBA1976
GTAAAAAAGATACTCGTACGATTCCATTAGTAATCGATACTATTATAATACCTCAAGCTTTAAAGGAACCTACCCGTAGCTACCTATTTTGATTCAGAAGCTTCAGTCTCACATCATTTCAGGTTTGATCACAATCAATATACAATATTTGATTATTTTATTTACATTTAATTTTCTACATATCAGAAATATCTATATATTTACATTATAATAAATTCATAATAAATAAACACTCTCAAAAATATGAATATCAATTTATTTATTAAGTCTTAAATACAGAAAGGAATTTAAAACAACGGTTTTAATTTATAGGAGGAATCCGTTTTAGTAACTGCAAACTCAAATGGCTGACATATTGTAAAGTAATAGCCAGTGCTTTACTAACTGTTCCCTCCAAAAAGGGGATTCCGAAAACCCTGAAATAGAGTAGGTGAGAAAAATTTAACGATAAAATGAAAAGAACCTTTCTAGTCTATGTAGTACTATGCACTACAATTATTTGTCTCGCACTGTCATTTAGTAATGCTCAAAGTGGTGGTTGTGGTGATTGCAGCATTGATGATAAGTGGCCGAAAGTTGGAAGCTGTTTAATTCTCATTGGAGAATATGAGGGAGATGGAGGATCTGCCATACTGGCTACTGGAGATAAAAGAAAATGCAAAGATGCTGAAAAATCAAAATGCCCTTTGGATTGGCAGACTGGTTGTTACAAAAGTGGAACTTTGCCTGAATATGTCATTCCATCATGATTAACCTTAAAGACAAAATATGTACCCAAGAAGCCCTCTTGGGTATAGTTTTGCTGGGAATTATATTGAATATATTAGTTCATTCGTGCCAGTCCCTAGATAAAAAAATAGAAGACGCAGGAATAAAGTCAATTATTGAACAAACACACAGTCTACAACTTAGTCAATTCAGTGACTCAGCCAGTTACTTGTTTTTGGAAAACGCGAGTAATTCGATGGTTGCAGAAATCAACAAGATCAAGGAATCAGAGAATTATCTTTTTATACTTGACAAAGAAATACTAGAAACACTATTTGTATTCGATAAAAATGGATTTTTTCGATTCAAAATAGAAACTGGACCCGGAGCAGAAAATGAACCAACTTCTATCCATGATTTTACGATTGACGAAAAAGAAAGAGAAATAATTATCCTTGACAGAGCTAAACAGAAATTATTCCTATTTGACTTTGACAATAACTATATCAAAACAATTCCGATCAACACATTTGCAGACTTTATAGAAATCTTTGATAATGGCCTTATACTACTTTTCCGAAACATTTACTTTCAAAAAGGTGATGCATTTGGAAACCATCAGGTACTCTTTATGGACAAGGAGGGAAGAATTATAAAACAACTACTCCCGTTAAGTAAGGGGCAAACATATCAAGCCTTTTATGAATCATTGAATCCGCTAGCTAAATCGAACAACAAGATAGTCTTCCAGCCAGCACTATCAAATCATGTCTATGAGTTTAGTCAGGATGGAGGATATATAAAAACAAGGTTTGAACTTGGAGTAAAAGATATTCTCCCAAAGATCAAAGAGATTAAGGCTATAGAAGAATTTATGAGAGAGATTGATAAAGAAAACATACTTTACTCAGTGGGTTTAATTTTCTCAACGGAGAAAATGCATATTATGCTTTATCGGAACCGAGACAGATACTTTTTTGTGACTCATCGGAGAAATGACAATAACATTTATGCCTATCCAAATATTGACAACAACTTGAATGAAATTCAGTTCATTCAACCCGTTTCACAGGATGAAAATTGGATTTATTTCAGTACGCCACCAGAGATCTTAACCAACCTGGCTCTCAAGAACCCTGAAGCCATGCCTAACATCATAGTAAAAAGTCTTGGCATGGATCGAATAATTTCAGGAGATGTAAACCCATTAATTATTAAGTTAAAAATCAACAATTGACATACACATACTTAATAAATATTATACTATTAATTAATTCCATCTTGTTTTATACAAAGCAAGATATGATTCTTGTTGAGGGAAACGAGCGAATATCATCTTTCTATCTCGATATAAGAGAAGTCACAATGGAAGAATATGCATCATTCGTAGAAGATACTGGATATATTACTTATTGTGAGAAGAATAATTCTGGCTTGATTTTCGCCCCCTCCTATGAGATTGTAAGTGGAGTGAACTGGAGGCATGACATTACCGGAAAACCCATTCCTAAAAAATTCTACAAGGTCTATCCTGTTACGCGCTTAACGATGGCTGATATTGAAGCTTATACCAAATGGGCTGGCAAAAGACTTCCGACTAAAGAAGAATGGATTTTTGCTGCTAAAGGAGGAATCTACACAAAGAATTATAAATATGTAGGAGGCAATAACCCCAGAAAACTAGGTTGGTTTGATAATAACTCTGGGGAAAGAAGAAAACCAGTATCTACTCTTAAGCCTAATGAACTGGGTCTATATGACATGGGAGGAAATGTTAGCGAATTGGTTACACAAAAAAATGACTCAATTGTTGAATGGCTTGGAGGTTCATTCTTTGATGACAAAGATTTCTTTCAACTAGAATCCATTCATAATGGGTGGAAGAGTTCGATGAAAAACTTCAATACACCCTTTGGCGGATTTAGATGTGCAAAAGACTTATGAAAAGAATTGCTACTTCAAGTTTTTTATTATTCACATTTTGTTGTGTTAGTTGTTCCGATTTAAAGAATCGAAAGTCAGATCACCAAATTTTAACTGATGAAGCTTTGAGCAAAGTTTATGAAGAAGTTGCATCCAAAAGATTTGCTTACGAGAATAGCCCAATTAACAACTTTAATGTCAATGGTTCTCTATTGACAGATATAGTGAAATCACCAGTTCTAATATTCAGGTTTTCAGAAACTAACTGCCAAGATTGTGTCAAACAAGTTGCTGAAAGTTTAGTCAAAAATTTTAGTAAAAAGAGCGATAAGATCCTAATTCTAGGTTCATTCTCCAGTGATAGAAGCCTAATGCTCTATTTAAAAAGTTTGAATTTGGATCATTTCAAATGGCTTAATGTACCTAAGGGTTCCGTAAGCAACTATTTAGATATTGAAAATATACCATACCTTTTTATTTTAAATCAAAAATTACTAATAGACAATCTTTTTATACCACATTACAAACTGAGCAACCTAACTGGAATTTATATCAATACGATCTCCCAACGACTTAAATAGCTACGTTTGGCATATCAACTTTTTACTTACCCAAGTGAACTATAGCCCATGGAACGTTTAAATGGTACTGTAAAACTCCCCTAAACCCAAGCAGCAGTAAATATAGTTTCTTCTCTCAACTGGAAATCTAATTTCAACCGGACAAACTTTGGGGAACCTTACAGTTCATAATCTGAAAAGGGGAATACCAAAAACCCTGAAAGAGAATAGGCACACTAATCAAAATAAAAAAGCTTAAGACCAAATCCTTCCCCGCCATAATTGCCTTATTGCTATTCTTTGGCTTTACTAACTCAGCTTCTGCCACTTGTAATGTAACATCTGGTCAACCTTTCAATGGCCACTGTTGGACTATTGATACCACTTGGCCCGATGGACATGTTACAAGAGATATCAGTAGATTTCAATGAAAGTTATCCTGATGATTGCCCCAATACCCTCCACCTATCCACTGCGATTCTAACAGACATTCCCAAGCCACCTTACTCAACTTCGTTTGCAACGAAGGTGCAAAAGCAGTCTATTTGTAATCGACACCTTTTTGTGCCGGAACAGACAGATTGCTTCGTCATGAAACCTTGCCCCAAATGTCTCAGGGCTCAAATTTCATTCCTCGCAATGACGAGCCCGATATTCACCCCCTACCTGGGACATAGAGGACCCTATAATATTACGAGCAAAGCGTTGGAAGATTTGAGGGGAATTTGTTGAAGATTAACTGAATTCCTACCTTGAATGGATGTTGAAATTTGGGTTACTCTTTCTAGCTCTTTATGCTCTGTTTATCATTCCATCTGTTGCCCAAACGTCCGATTTACCAATCAAGACAGATCATTACAAAACCAAGGGCTTCGACTGCGTAATCTTTCCGGAGAACTATGTCGGATTAGGAATAGGTGAAACGAAAAGGTTTACCCCCTTAAGAACTGATATAGACCTAGCGGAAAAAGCATTGGCAAGGGACCTTGCCTTGCTAAACAAGGATAAGATTAATCAAGGAAAAGATTATGGCCCAATAATTCATAAAAACCTAAAGAAATACAAGCGCCAGTACCTAGGGTTCATTGATGAAAAAGGGAACAGGATTCTTTTTATTAATTGCTTTTGGGCTAAAGAAGACAACTCTTCTTTGTGGGAAGAAGAGATGATGATTGTCCTGGACGGAGGGAGCTATTATTGGTCTGTATACTATAATCTAGACAAAGGAGAGCTTTATCAATTGATGGTGAATGGGGTGTCCTAAAAATATTTGGTTTGAGTCCATTCTGAAGGGCCGGGACCCAATATCCGCGTGGCCATCGACCGCAACCGACTCTATGATTGTCAGTGCTATTTCTATGGCTTTGATGCCTGCCTGCGCGTAGCCGCTTTGGCAAAGGCAGGTTGGTCGCTTTTTCTCCTGCCGGCAGGCAGGCAGGCAGGTAGGTTTGTTACTTTTTCTTTGGAGAGTCAAAAGAAAAGCAAGCTCAAAGACTCAGTTAGAATGATGCTCTAAAAGGACAGCCTTTTATATCCTTCGGCTTCGCTCAGGACGGAAAAGAACTCTACCCCATCTTCGTTTGTAAAAAAGATACTCGTACGGTTCATTCGTAATCGGTACTATTTAATACCTTAAGCTTGCCCGGACTTTACTCATGTGGAATGGAAAGAAACCAAGGCGTTGGGCATAATCAGCTAAACTTTTTATCCCGAGTTTACCGAGGGATCGGTCAGGCATTGGGCAGATCCTTCGGCTTCGCTCAGGATGGAAAAGAACTCAACCTCATCTTCGTTTATAACGAAGATGCCTGAGCTGTCGATTTGTTATCGACACTCTTTTGTGCCAGCAACAGACGGATTGCTTCGTCATGAAACCTTGCTAATGCATATTTCATTTCTCGCAATGACAGGGTGCTTTAACTGCGGCTGTTTAACCCAACACCTTTAAAACTCTTTACTAGTTAGCACCTGTGGTGCGAACATATATTATCTTGGACTTAAAGCCCAAATTCAAGTTAAGCACTCTTAAAATGTGAGCACTGGTTGAATTACTTAATAAATTACACCATGATTAACCCTCGAATATCCCCTATTAAAAATCTGCTTGAAGCGCTCATTGATAGAATCAGAGGTTTTAAGTATGGAGAAAAGGGAATCATATCAATTGAACTGAATGAATCTACAAGTAAGTCAGAGATTGAGACCTTGGTTTCAAAACTAGATCACAGAATGACCTTGAGATTTTATGATGCTTTTTACGGTCTACAGAAAGACGATAAACCATGGCCTCATGGTGACAACGGTGCCTTTACTGATGTAACCATGAAAAGTGGAAGGCTGGTAGCCAAAAGAGGAAATCATGGAGGCTATAAAGACGGTGGGAAATGGCTAAAAATTTCCAAACAAGAGCTAATTGACACCATATTTAAGAGTAGAGACTTCAATTTTGGGAAAATAAAAATTGAATCTAGGCTAATTAGAACGCAATGGGTTAAATCAATGAATTCAAAAGTCTTGGTTGCCTATTACCATGATATCTCCGAGATAAACAGTCAAAAAACTTGAGTATCAGTTCTAAACTCATCTTCGTTTATAACGAAGATGCCTGAGCAGTCGATTTGTAATTAATATCCTTTTGTGCCGGAACAGGCGGATTGCCACGTCCCAAGTTTGACTGAAGTCAGACTTTGTTCTCGCACAGGACTCCATTAATTGCTCAACCCAAGGCCTTTAAAACCACATCTCTATAACTCTGGCCAATGGAAATCATCTGACTACCAATCTTGATCTGATTGCCTTCAATATACTCCACCTTGGTTTTATTGATGATGTATGATTTATGTGTGCGAAGGAAGATTTGCTCAGGAAGTTCAGCCAGTAGCTTCTTCATGGTGGTGGTGACAATCAGCACTTTGTCTTTCAGGTGAACTTTCACATAATCACCTAAGGCTTCGCAGAAAAGAATGTCTTCATAAGGCGTTCGGTACATCTTCTTATCGGCCTTCAGCATAATGTAATCCTGAACTGGAAGAGAAGTGCTGTTCTGTCCCAACTTATCTTTCACCTTTTGAATGGCCTTGATAAAACGCTCGAAAGCAATAGGCTTCATCAGGTAATCGATGGCGTTCAGTTCAAAACCTTCTACGGCAAATTCAGAATAGGCGGTGGTGAAGATTACTTCCGGTTTCTTCTGTAGCGATTTATAGAAGTTCACCCCAGAAAGCTTTGGCATATTAATATCCAGAAAGAGCAGGTCTACCTCATACTTCTCTAGAAAGCTCATGGCTTCCAGAGCATCTTTGCTCTCTCCTGCCAACTCTAAGTCCGGATGATCAGCCACAAAGCCTTTCAGCACCTGACGGCTCAATGGTTCATCATCAACAATTAGGCATCGGATCATTTCAGTTTCAATTTAACTTCAAAAACTTTCTCAGTTTCAGCAATTTCGAACTCATGAGATTTTGGATAAATCAGCTCCAACCTACGCCTTACATTCTCCAGCCCAATACCTCCGTACTTGCCCTGTTCCAGGTCATCTACTTTGCCTTTATTATTGATAATGTTAAACTCTATTCCCTTTTCCACATTCAGTGTCATTTCAATAAAAGCCGACTCAGAAACACCTTTCACTCCATGCTTAAAGGCATTTTCAATCAGTGGAAAGAAGAGTAAAGGAGCTACTTTCTTATCCTTCAAATTTCCCTGCACCTCAAAATGAACCTTGGTGGAATCATCGGCCCTCAACTTTTGCAGCTCAATGTAATTCTCAATCATTTCAACCTCTTTCTCAATATCCACCTTTTCTTCTCCTACTTCATAGAGCATGTAACGCAACAGGTTGGAAAGCTCCAACACGGTCTCCGCAGTCCGTTCACTTTTGGCTAGGGCCAGAGAATAAATACTGTTCAAACTGTTGAATAGAAAGTGAGGGTTCACCTGAGTTTTCAAGGAGTTCAGTTCAATGGAAAGCTTCTCCTTTTCCACCTGCTGGAGCTTATACCACGACTTTGAAAGTGTGAGGAGTGTGCTTAATACCAGATAAATAATAAATATGGTGATCAGCACCTCAGCATCTGTGAAGGATACCATGTAGTACTCCGTTGGAAGGGCGGGCAAAATCAATTCGAACGTGAGTTCATGCACACCATAGGTAACCAATAGGAGTAACGCTACGGCCGGAATATAAAAATGATATTTGCCCTTCTTGAGAAGTTTCGGAACGAGAATCAAAAGATTCACATAAACCAAAAAGAGCAAAGGAATGTGGAACAGCAGCGAGTAGAAAAAGTCGATGAACTTCAAGAGGTTGGAAATGGCGAAATAGTTACCAATTGCATAAACGGAGAGCACCCAGAAAACCGGGTGCTGAATCCATTTTGAGTTAATGACCTGTTGAAGCTTTTTCATTCTTTCACCTTAGTATAAACCTCCGTGTTTTCAAATACCGATTCATCACTGGAGTATTTATCAAGAAACTTTTGAATCTCTTTGGGCTGAGCGGTAATTAGCACCGTTCCATCTACCATTTCATGTCTCAATCTGACCAAATTAGACTCAAATAGCTTGTTTAACTTTTCCAGATCGAATTGAGTCAATTCTAACTTCCCACCTTTCAGGCTGAGCTTCATAAATGTATGAACAGGAAAAAGGTTGGTTCCAAACACTTCTTCGGAGTACTCAGGGAGTGGATAAAGATCAAGAAATAGGTCTTTTCCAATCTTCGCCACATGGGCTTGGTAGACATACCTTTCATTTCCTCCTTTCACCACCATCTTGTAACTTTCATTGCGAGTTGCGTAAGCCGTACCTTCAATCTTTGAAGACGCATCTATCGCCTTTTGGGCAGCATCGCCCAAGGCTTTAAAGGCCTGATCTGACTCTGATTTTCCCTTATTAGGAGCCAATATCTTCTCATAAAATGCTTTGATTGAATCCTTGTCCTGTACCAATCTACCGTTGACCATCATACCGTCTGCCGCATTATACCTTACAGTCCAGTTTTCGGTTACTATCGAATCAGTATACGTTTCAACTGACTCATTTTTAGAATGCTCCTCTTCAGAGCCTCCCATGGGTAGAAATTCTATGTAATCGTCCGGCTCGTCCGGATTCATCATCCATTTACCCACAAGTTCAGGCAGATACACCAGCGTATCATCCGTATAGATTGGGAATAGTGAATACACACAGGAGCTCATCAGGAAGACCAATGCACTGAAGGCCGCAAATACTTTTAACTTTTTCATGATTTTGAGTTTTTGACTTTTCATGCTACAAATGTGGCCGAACATTCAGGCCTACTCAAATTTTATCGGTGAACACGGTGATTTTCAGGATGAACGTGGCCAAGGCCGGTAATGAGTAGTGGGTACATAGACGGAAGACGGAAGTAACTATTCATCATTCAAAATTACAGCGGCTGCTTCGACTAAGTCACTCACCTTAAAATCAGCGTATTCAGAAGCTTGCTTGTCAGTCAAGTGAATAGTTCCTATTCCTAATTTTTTAGCCGGAATAAGATCTCTTTCCTTATCTCCTATCATCCAGCTTTGGTTCGGATCGATCTTATACTTGGCTATTGCTTTTTCGAACATCAACGAATCTGGTTTGCGCAGCAAACTCTTACTTACCGACTCATGCCCCGGTGCGAAATACAAAGCATCTATTATCCCTCCGCACGCATGCTGTACAATGGCATGACATTCATACACAAATGCTTCAGTATAGCTCCCCTTAGCAATACCACTCTGGTTGGTTACTACAATCAATAGATAGCCTGCATCTTTCAAGCTTCGTAAAAAGTCCCCTACTCCCTGCTTAAGCCTAAAATCTTTCAGATCAGTAATCTGAAATCCCAACTCTTCGTTAAGCACCCCGTCTCTATCTAGAAATACGCATTTCGCAAGATTCATCTTAACATCTTTTATAGAAAACCGATCAACGCTGTGCTCAAACAGTCGTTTCTCCTTATATTCAATTTAGAGCTAAAATAAGGAAAGTTAATTTCCATCCCTGAATCGCTCTTTATTGGAAATCGTTTAGCTTTGCCGATTCCTATGAGTGATAGTATTGTATTAATTCCCACTTATAACGAAAAAGAGAACATTGCGGAAATGATTCAGACCGTAATGGCTCTTCCAAAAGATTTTCATCTACTGATAATCGATGACAATTCTCCTGATGGTACGGCCAAAATTGTAAAAAAACTTATGCCTCAGTATGAGGGCAGGCTCTATCTGGAAGAAAGAAAGGGCAAATTGGGTTTGGGTACGGCATACATTCATGGCTTCAGATGGGCGCTCAGGCGCGACTACGAGTATATTTTTGAAATGGATGCAGATTTCTCGCACAATCCGCAAGACCTTATCCGGCTCTATGAAGCCTGTGCTCTGAAAGGGAGTCATATGTCTATTGGTTCGCGCTATGTTACAGGGGTGAATGTAGTAAACTGGCCCATGAGCAGGGTTATGCTCAGCTATTTTGCCAGCCATTATGTGCGCCTTATTACGGGCATGCCCATTAACGATACCACTGCGGGGTTTAAATGTTACCATCGCTCTGTGTTGGAAACCATTGAACTGGACAGGGTTCGATTCATGGGCTATGCCTTCCAAATAGAAATGAAATTTCTTACCTGGAAATACGGATTCAGTATTGAGGAGGTACCCATCATATTTACAGACCGCACCAAAGGTGAATCGAAAATGAGTGGGGGTATTATAAAAGAAGCCGTATTGGGGGTTATTCAAATTAAACTCAACAGCCTGTTTCGAACCTTTAGGAGAGAAATGCCGCTTCAGCCCGGACTAATCGAAGCGGATGGCTTTAACGGGACTAACCCGTGAAATAATAGCCGTAGGTAAAATAAGTGTTACTCCAACCAACAGTAAGGTAATTGCATTAATGGCCACAAATCTCCACCAGTTCCAGTCAATTGGTACATGGCTCATGTAATAAGTGGCCGCATCGAGAGGAATGACCTGATAACTGTATTGTAGCCAACCAAAAATAAGGGCAATGCCGTTTCCTATTAATAGCCCCTTTAGTACCAGCCTTACACCATTAAAAGTAAAAATACGCCTAATGAGCTGATTGGTAGCCCCAAACGCTTTGAATGAACCAATCATTGAGGTGCGTTCCATAATGAGTATGAAAAGCACCGAAACCATATTGAAACAGGCCACAAACAGAATGAGGCCGATCAATATGTACACATTTTGAGTCAGTAAATTGAGCCAATCGAACACATTGGCAAATTTCTCATCCATTCGGATAGTCAGATAGCCATACTCTTCTCCGTTAACTATGTCGTTGAGCGCATCGTGTCCCGCTTCAATCTGGGCATAGTCTTCTACAAAAACCTCATAGCCCCCTACCTGATCATCGCTCCATCCGTTTAGGCTTCTCACAAGTCCAATATCTCCAATCACCACCTGAGCATCGAAATCTTCCAAACCCGAAGTAAAGATGCCCTTAACCACCAGGCTTCGAACCCTTGGAGGATCCATTATAAAATACGCCACCACCTTATCGCCAACTCCCACTTGCATTTGTCTGGCTTGTTTCTCGCTAATGAGTACCTCGTTCGAAAACTCGCCCAACTGAGAAAACACAGGAAAACTGCCCTCCTGCAAGTAAGGAGCAAAAGAAAGTGTATCGAAACTAGGCCCCATTCCTTTAAATAAAAGGCCAAAAACCTCATTGTTCATAGATATGAGGCCCGGCTTATGAGCAAATTCCTGAATGTGGCGTATTTGAGAATGCGCTAATACCTGTTCGCGTACAGAGGTTTCCAGAGTAATAGGATCTTCTTCGTAGGCGTTGGCCAGGGTGAACTTTCTAACTTGCAGATGGCCCGAAAAACTAAATATCTTGTCTTTAATGCTGTTCTGAAAACCTCCCAAAACCATAAAAGAAATAACCATAATGGCTATACCCAATGCCACACTAGCGATAGCCACTTTATGGATGGTACCAGAAAAACTACCTTTTTCGGTATTATTTATTCTTTTAGAAACGAAGTAAGGGAGGTTCAAGATAATGGTTATTTTAGCCTCAACGCTCAAAGATAAACGAAGCAGATGATTCGCCTATTCCTATCCCTTCTCATTTTTTCATGTTTTGCCTGTTCGCAAGCACAAGAAACTCAAGACCTAAGCCTGGGTGCCGAGCGCATGGACGCATACCTACCTTTATTGGAAGGCAAACGAGTGGCTTTGGTGGTAAACCAAACCTCAACCATAGGTCAAACCCATTTGGTTGATACCCTTTTAAGCAGAGGGGTAAATGTGGTGAAAGTGATGGCTCCCGAGCATGGCTTTAGAGGAGAAGCACCCGATGGTGAAACAATCGACAATACCAAAGATCCTAAAACCGGCCTGCCCATCATTTCTATTTATGGCAAAACCAAAAAACCTTCGGCCGAAATGCTAGCCGATGTGGATGTACTGATTTTCGACATTCAAGACGTGGGCGTGCGCTTCTACACTTTCATTAGCACCATGCATTATGTGATGGAAGCGGCAGCCGAAAATGGCAAAAAAGTGCTGGTTCTCGACCGGCCCAATCCCAACGGCATGTATGTGGATGGCCCTGTCAAAGATGACGACATCAACAGCTTTGTGGCCATGCATCCAATACCCGTAGTTCATGGGCTAACTGTTGGTGAATTGGCCAAGATGATTAATGGTGAAGGTTGGCTTGAAGGGGGAGTAAAGGCCGACTTGACAGTCGTTCCAATGAAAGGTTGGGACCATACGCAGACCTACTCATTACCTATCAGTTCATCGCCCAACCTGCCAACAGATAATTCTATTGTCCTTTACCCCAGTCTGGCCCTGTTTGAAGGCACTGTAGTAAGCGTGGGGCGAGGCACTGACCATCCTTTCGAGGTTATTGGCCACCCTGATTATACGCTTGGTTCTTACTCATTCACTCCAAAGCCCAATACAGGTTCCAAATACCCACCATTGGAAGGGAAAGAATGTTTTGGGCAGAGTTTTGTAGGCATAGAGGCCCCTCATGAATTCACCCTCAAATATCTGCTTCAGTATCACAATGAACTGAAAGATGACACCACCTTCTTCAGAGATTACATTGACCTGCTAGCAGGCACCAAGGAATTTCGTAAGCAAGTAGAAGCCGGCTTAACTGAAGAGCAAATCAGAGCCACCTGGCAACCTAAGCTGAATGCTTACAAAGCAATTCGCAAGAAGTATTTGATGTACCCTGACTTTCAATGAAGGAACAAAAACTTATCAATAGAGCAATTAAAAAAGGTCAACTGTTAGTTACCCTCCCAGCAATTTTTCTATTAATAGGAACCTCAATAACTGGTTTAATAACCTTTAGAGGGCTGGAAGATGCTAGCAACTATTATCTAGTTTCTTTCTTGGCGGGCTTTATCTTCAGTTGGTTTTACTGGAGCTTATCCATCACATGGTGGAAAGTTTGGGCCTACAAGAATGTTAATAACATAGAAATGTTGGAGAGCGAAGCTGTAAAAGGCCAACTACTGTGGCCAAAAGGAAGCTGGTTTAATAGAACAGCCCTAATAACAAAACGACAAAGAGAGTTATTGCGGATATATGCGGATCAACCCTCTTCAATTGAAATTGAAATAGAGAGGGATTTCCCAATCATTACCAGACTCTATTATCCAAAATCAAATCTGCTTATAGATTTATTATTACCCATTTTAATGAGTTTGGTTGGAGGATACTTGGTGTTTTCCGGAAACCAAGTTTTAGGAGCACTTATAATTATACTTTCGATCTACAGACTCAGCCAAGGATTAAAAAAGGTTAAGAGAGTATTAGGACTGAACCTTTCTATTGACCATAATGGAGTTTCTGTAAATGACGAAAAATATCGATGGGAAGAAATAATGAAATTTGAAGCTAGAGAAGGCATCCGAGGAAGGTCAGACCAAGATTTAATTCTGAACACAAATAAAAGTGGCCAAATCTTGAATATTGGTGACTTCAATCTACATGCTGAAGAAATCAATGATAGAATTGAGTATTATAGATCAAGAAAGAACTAAGTACCGAGGTTTCTCCAAAGCCATGCGTGAGAGGCACTTGTTGTATCAGGATTTTGAGTGACCCACTCCGCCTATCTGCAGCTCCTTAAGATTTAAAACATGAAGAAAGTAGCGTCATCCCAGTGTAAACGGGAGTCTCCTAATATTTTTTGGGGGATTCCTGCCTGCGCAGGAATGACATTAATTAAGGAAAGGAATTAGTAACCAGCAGCCTCTAACTCCCAAGGAGGGCTGGAATCCAGCATCAGCGTGACCATCGACTGAGCTACTAGCTAAAAGCACCTTGTTACTTCGATGGTTTTGATGCCTGCCTGCGCGTAGCCGCTTCGGCAAAGGCAGGTTTGTTACTTTTCTTTTGGAGAATCAAAAGAAAAGTAAATTGAATATCAATAACTAGAAACCGTTCTAGCCGATCCCTCCTTAGGTCAGGATGAAAAATCCACCTCCGGCCTTCGGACACCGCTCCCGATAGCTATCGGAAGGAGTTGGGGATGGATACTTGAACTTTCAAAGGCAATGAACCTTCCAATACATTCCCTATTTTTGCCTTCAGAAAATCACTGAATGACAGACCTCCGAATTATATATATGGGTACCCCGGAATTTGCGGTACCAAGCTTACAAATACTGGTTGAAAATGGCTTCAATGTGGTGGCAGTGATTACAGCTCCAGATAAACCCAAGGGCAGGGGACAAAAGCTGGCCACTTCTCCTGTAAAGGACTATGCCGTTTCTCAAAACATTCCGGTGCTTCAACCCACCAACCTAAAGTCTCTTGAGTTTATTGAAGAGCTGAGAAGCTACAAAGCCAACCTGCAAATTGTGGTCGCTTTTCGCATGTTGCCGGAAGTTGTCTGGGATATGCCAGAGATTGGAACTTTCAACTTGCATGCTTCACTGCTTCCACAATATCGTGGAGCAGCGCCAATTAACTGGGCTATTATTAACGGAGAAAAGGAAACAGGAGTAACTACCTTCTTCCTCAAGCATGAGATCGATACCGGCAATATTATTTTTCAGGAAAAAGAACCTATCGAAGAAGACGACAATGTGGGTGATTTGTATAAACGTTTAATGGCGAAGGGAGCCAATCTTGTGCTAAAAACGGTTAAAGCCATTCAACAGGGCGACTATCCGCAACTACCGCAAGACGAAAGCGGAGAAATTAAACATGCCCCCAAAATTTTTAAAGAAACCTGCGAAATCGACTGGAAAAAATCTTCGGAAGAAGTGTATAACTTCATCCGTGGATTGTCGCCCTACCCTGCAGCCTGGACCACAATAAATGGGGTGCAGTTTAAGATTTACGACACCGAGAAGCTCGACTTTGCTGTGGCCGGAGAAAATCCCGGAGACTACTCTACTGACAATAAAACCTACCTCCATATACAAACCGGAGGTAAGGCACTCGCCATTAAAGAACTGCAAATGCAGGGCAAGAAGCGCATGAAGATTGAAGATTTCTTAAGAGGGAATAGCCTATGATCAGAACAATAGTAGTCGCAAAATCAAAGAACAACGCCATAGGAAAGGATAATGACCTACTTTGGCGATTGCCAGATGACTTCCGCTTCTTTAAGCAAGTCACCTTAGATCATGCTGTGATCTTAGGTCGAAAAACCTTCGATTCGCTGCCCGGACTTCTCCCCAAAAGAACCTTCATTATCGTTACCGGACAAAAAGACTATGAGGCTCCGAAAGGTCACTTTGCCGTCAATAGTCTCGAAGCTGCCTTTGAGTTAGCCCAAAATGAACTGAAGGTAGAGGAAGTGTTCATCATTGGTGGCGGAGTCATTTACAAGGACTCGCTAGACAAAGGACTGGTCGATAAAATGCATATCACGGAGGTCAATGCCATTATCGAAGAGGCTGACACATTCTTCCCCGAGTTCGAACACAAAAACTGGAAGGAAGAAACCCGCGTTCACCACCCGGCAGACGAAAAGCACCAATATGCCTTTGACTTTGTAACTTATCTCAAGAAATAGGCTAATCCCCCCAGCCCCCTTTTCAAAGAGGGAGATAGTCCGTGCCATCATCCATCTGTGGCAGAAGTCCATGGACTTAACTAATGCTTGTTGATTCGCGCGCGTTGAGCCCAATCCCGATAACTATCGGGACGTGACCAACTCCAGGTCTGTCATTCCTGCGCAGGTAGGAATCTCCTTTTTTTTCGAAAAACATCATCATTCAACCTTCTCATTTCCGGATTCATTTCTTTAATGATTCTCTCCTTCCATTCCCTTTTCCTCTTCTTGAGTAATTTCTCTCGAGCAACGGCAGGCTCAATATGATTGAAAACCTCATAGTAAATCAAACACAATTGTATTTCCTAGAACCCCCTCCATTAAACCATTTTCATGATGATAGGCTCTGCTTTCCAAATCGGAAGTAACTCCGATATAAAATACAGTTCTATGAGTATTTGACAGGATGTATACATAACCGTTTTTACCCATGATTTAATTTGGCCAAATTAAGAGGGATTCTTGCCTACGCAGGTCAGACAATAACTAATATGGGTATGAACCTACAAAACAAAACCATCTGGCTCACAGGAGCATCGTCAGGCATTGGCGAAGCACTCGCCAAACAGCTTTCCCAGTTTCCAATTAATCTTATCCTTTCTTCAAGAAGAGAAGAAGAACTCAAAAGGGTAAAATCTGAATGTTCGAATCAGGATAGAATCAAAGTGCTTCCACTCGATTTGATGCAATCGGAAACCTTCGAGCCTAAAGTTCAGGAAGCCATTTCTGCCTTTCACCAAGTAGACATCCTAATCAACAATGGAGGCCGCAGCCAAAGATCGCTGGTCAAAGACACAGTGCTTCAGGTGGACCGCGACCTGATGGAAGTAAACTACTTCGGGTCAGTCGGGCTTACAAAAGCACTTCTCCCTCATATGCTGGAAAGAGGCTCTGGACACTTTGTAGTGGTTACCAGCCTAACCGGAATCTTCGGCACTCCATATCGATCTGGTTATGCAGCAAGCAAACATGCACTGCATGGGTTCTATGACAGCATGCGAGCGGAATTGGAAGACAGTGGTATTAAAGTGACCATTGCCGCCCCCGGCTTTGTTAAAACGAATGTAAGTATTAATGCCTTCACTGGTGATGGCTCAGCACTGGGCAGTATGGACAGTGCTCAGGCCAATGGACTCACACCAGATGAATGCGCCAAAGCCATTATCAGAGCAATGATTAAAGAGAAAAGGGAAGTCTACATTGGAAAAGAATCTTACGGAGCTTACGTTAAGCGTTTTCTACCCGGATTGTTTGCAAACATGATTAAGAGAGCAAAAGTGAGATGAGCTTAAACAGAGATCCCCGATCAAGTCGGGGATGATGATAGTGATGAGGGTTCGTCATTTCCAATCAGGTTAGGGATGACGTTGATGACTCAGATTCGTCATTCCCAGCTTGTCTGCCCTCTAGGCAGGCTTGACTGGGAATCCCTAAGGCTTTGATAAAAAATATATTGAAAGGGTGAAAAGAGGCTTATATCAATATATAGTCTTTCTTAGCCTATACAGAGTATTTTAACAGGGTTGTTCGCAAGGATGATTAAGAAAGACAAAGGGAGATGAGTTTAAACAGAGATCCCCGATCAAGTCGGGGATGACGATAGTGATGAGGGTTCGTCATTGCTAATCAGGCTAGGGATGACGTTGATGATGCGGGTTCGTCATTCCCAGCTTGTCTGCCCTTAAGGCAGGCTTGACTGGGAATCCCTAAGGATTAGTTAAAGCCATCTATTTCTTCCCACAAGTCCTTTAACTTCGGGTTAAATGCTGTAATCAACTCCTCCTTCCATCTACGATTCCATCGCTTAAGTACCTTCTCTCTGGCAATAGCCGACTCAATATGATCAAACACTTCGTAATAGATTAAAGAGTAGCATCGATATTTCTTTGTGAAAGTCGACCCTTCACCACTTTGGTGCTGATATACTCTGGTTTCTAAATCGGAAGTAACTCCAATATAGAGAACCGTTCGCGTCTTGTTAGACATGATATAGACGTATCCCCCTTTCGGCATCGGTGTGTTTTTGATCAAGATACGTAAATCAAGAGAGATCCCCGATCAAGTCGGGGATGA
>NZ_DDDQ01000143.1:0-10333 GCF_002336325.1 Roseivirga sp. UBA1976
CCGACCAGGCCAATCGAGCTACCAAAGGCCAGGCTCTGGAAGCAGTTAAGAAGGCCGATGCCGACATGGCCATTTACACCATAGGACTAGGACAAGAGATAGACGAAAGCGTGCTAAGAGCCATTGGAAAAACCAGCTTTGTTTCTGCCGTAAACATTGGAGAGTTGCTCGATAAGTTCAAGGAAATTGGAGACCTGATAAACGGTAGAGCCAACAGTTATTACTTATTGGAATATTGCTCTCCCAAACGCAGCGGCAGCAATCAACTAACCATTGAGGCCAAAAGAGGTGCCTTGAAAGGACGTGCCAGCACTTTCTTCGATGCTTCTGATTTTAATGGAAGCTGCTCTTTGCAATAGTAAACTACTTTTGCTGTAGTTTAAAAGCCACAGAGATTTCTTCGGGAGCTATAGACACTGTAGCTCCTTTTTGTTTAAGAAAATCGAAAACGAACGAGGCGGTCATGGAGTTTTCCAGCACATTAGGTTCCTGGGTCTTCCAGCGCATTAGCAGCGTATAATCGTCCATAGACATAACGGGCTGGCATGGTTGGCTCACCCTAAGCTGTATGAGTTCGCAAATCTGTTCGAGGCATATACCCAGTCTAAGGCCATCGGTAACTATATAGGCGTTGGCAGGAGCTGTCACGAGAGTGGTAGAAAACCTGCTTTTCAAAGCCTCCAGTAGGTCAGAAGCCGTCAGCAATACAGGGTTCCATCGTTTTAAAATTTCGCCCAGCTCATGCATTTTAGCAATTTGACGCTCCAATGCCTGCTTGCTGTCCGATTTATGATATGCCTGCTGCTCGTTGCCTTCTGTAAAATAACTGCCTTTCATCCTCAATACCTTCTACCAATAGAGACTCGAAACTACTGACTTGTGAGAGCATTTCTTTAGGAATGATTAGATTTTAGAGGTAGAAACATCGAATTTCAGCGATTCGCTTATAGCATTTTAAGGGTTTCACCTACCTGTAAATAGAATTATTTACAAGGTTATATATTTATATGTAGTAACATTTCTTTTCTACCGATTCGCTGACTAATTTACTGTCTCAACTCAATATACACTCACCAAATTGAGGATGGCACGCATGAATAAGAAGATTATTTTTCCGTGCCTGCTACCAACTCTTCTTTATTAATATTTTTAATACAACTTGGGTGTATCAAAATCATATTTTAGATTTATATATTCAGTGATTAAGAGAATAATTTCGGCTTTTCGCCAAAATATACTTCACTACCCACATTCAATACCACTCTTGGATACGGAAAAGAGCCTTAATTCAGGAAAATAGTTTACCGATGAGCCTATTGAGACCAAAACATAGCGAGCTGGATATACTTCTGTTAGAAGACAGCGCACGAGATGCCGAATTAATTGTAAGGAGTATTGAAGATAACTCCGCTAAGGCGAGCATTGCTGTTGTGGGCAGTGTGCAGGAAGCCATGCACTACTTGGAGAAAGAAGGGGGCTATGAGCATGTGAGTAAACCTAACCTAATAATGCTGGATTTGACCCTTCCTAAAGAGAGTGGCATTGGTTTTTTAGATTTTGTAAAAACTGATGACCGCTTTAGAACCATTCCTGTGATAGTTCTAACCTCTATGCAGGCCGATTCGGCTGTCAGAGATAGCTATGCAAAATACGCCAATTGTTTTTTTAATAAGCCAGACAACTTAAGCGACCTAACCTCTATGGTGAATAGCATCACCAACTTCTGGTCTAGTGTAGCCATTTTACCTAAACAAGAATAGCCCGTTTCAATGAATCAAAGGAAAGTATTACTCATTGAAGATAACCTAGACGACCGATTCCTAATAAAGGAATTTCTGTCGTTCAGTACCACCAATTACTGGAAGGTGGAAGAGGCTGCACGCATTTCTACTGCACTGGAAAAATTAGACAATGCAAAACCAGATGTTATTCTGCTAGACCTGTCGCTCCCAGACTCACAAGGGGTAGATAGCTTTCAGTTGATCAAAAGAAATGTATCGAGCACTCCCATAATTATACTTACAGGCTTTTCTGATGTTAGCTTAGCAAAGCAACTGATTAAACAGGGGGCTCAAGACTATTTGGTTAAAGGAGAATATGACCCTCGCTTGCTGGAAAAATCAATTGAGTATGGTATAGAGCGGCACCGGTTAAAACTGGAAAACGAACGAGCTAAAGAGCGTTTGCTAGACTCCGTGCTGGAGGCACAGGATAAAGAACGATCGAGAATAGCCAAGGAACTTCACGATGGTGTGGTACAAAGCCTTACGGCTGTCTCGTTAAACCTGGGGGTTTTGCGGCAGTGGCTTAAAAAAACGGATGAGGATACGCTAAAGCACTATGAAAAGTGCACCACCAACCTGGCTTCTACCATCGATGAGATTAGAAATATATCGCACTCGCTCATGCCAAGGTCTATTGCCGACATGCCACTTACTGATGCACTGGAGGGGCTAATCGAAGATATTGAAAAGGCTTGCGATATAAAGTTTGAGTTTGTGGCCAGCCTGGAAAAAGAACCGGAAGAAAAACTAAAGCTCACTCTTTACCGCATTGTTCAGGAACTAGTAAACAACGCGCTTAAGCACTCTGAGGCTAATACCCTCTTTGTTCAGCTCATTGAATATCCAGAATACTTACTTTTAATGGTGGAAGATGATGGTGTAGGATTCGACAAGACCAACACTCTGGAAAGTAAAAACTGCTTTGGTCTTTATAGTATTGAGAGCCGTGTCAATTCGCTGGGAGGCACCATAGAGCTAGATACCAAACCGGGGCAGGGCACCAACGTATTTGTGTCTTTTCCTAAAAATTTAGAGAATTAGAGTTCAGACCAGCCCCTTTTCTACCGCATATATGGCTAACCCAATAAGGTTTTTAGAACCTGTTTTTTCCATGAGGTTTCTTTTGTGTGCATCTACAGTTTTTGTGCTTATTAGCAGTTCGTTGGCAATTTCGCTATTGCTATATTCCTGAACAATTAGCCTAAGAATCTCTTTTTCTCGCAAGGAAAGTGGCATTTCTACCACCACATGTTCCTTCTTTATTCTACTGGCCAGATTGTTCATTATTTTATGAGAGATTTGCGGGCTAAAGTAGCACTCTCCGCTCATCACTTGTAAGATAGCCGCCCGAAGCTCGCTCTTCTCAGAGTTTTTCAGCACATAGCCATCTACCCCGGTAGAAAGAGCTTTCTTTACGTGCCGATCTTCGTTGATCATGGTGAGCACAATTACCTTTACGGAAGGATACAATTGCCTGAGCCTAACGGATAGCTCTTGCCCGCTAAGCACCGGCATATTTAAATCTGTTAATACCACATCGGGACTAAACTGTTCTGTTTTTTGTAGTGCATCGTGACCGTTTTCGGCTACCGCAACCACTTCAATTCTATCATCATTGAGAAAATAGGTACTGAGTGCATCGCGTATTACAGTCTGATCATCGGCTAAGAGTACTCTTACTTTGCCCATAATAATCTCAAAGGTTGAATCTGTTCCCCTAAAAACCTAGTGTTCAGGCCGTTGGTTCATGAGGCAATATAAGAAAAGCTTATTAATCGTTTTTAGGAAGCTTCACCATATCGAACCAAAACTGTTCTATGTGCTCTACCAGGGCAATAAATTCATTAAAGTCCATGGGTTTGGCCAAGTAGCTGTTGGCGTGTCTCTTATAACTATCTTCTATGTCTCGTTCGGCCAGGCTTGTGGTGAGTACAATAATGGGTATGTGCTTTAGCTTATCATCATATTTAACGGCTTCTAATACCTGTTTACCATTGACTTTGGGCATGTTAAGGTCGAGCAAAATGAGATCGGGCAAGGGCGATTTGGCATATTCACCCTGCTGCCTTAGATAAGCCAAACATTCCTCTCCGTTCACCGCTACCGTAATGGAGGTTGGAACCTTCGACCGGTCGAAGGCTAACTTGGTGAGCATTACATCTTCCGGGCTATCTTCTACCAGCAAAATGTGGAGTTCTTTCATTTATTTACAGGCTTTAGATCAAAAATAAAACTTGTTCCTTTTCCTACCTCACTCTCTACTGTAAATGTTGAGCCATGGCTTTCCACAATTTTCTTGCAAATAGCCAGACCAATGCCTGTACCATCGTATTCGTCTCTGGAGTGAAGTCGCTGAAAGATGGTAAAAATTCGCTCCGTATACTTCGACTCTATGCCAATGCCGTTATCGCTTACAGCAATCCTGAATTTTTGTCCCTTTTCGGTGGCTGTGATTTCTACCCTGGGTTGTACATCATGCCTGCGAAACTTAATGGCGTTGCTCATTAGGTTTTGGAACAACTGCTCCAGCCTGCTCCTATCGCCTTCTACAGTAGGCAAGTTGTCGTATACTATTTGAGCATCGGACTCATTAATAGAAAACTCGAGGTTATCGCACACAATTTTTAAAACCTCGTTGAGATCTACGGGCTCGATTTCTTTAGGAGATGTATCTAGTTTAGAAATGGTGAGCAAATCGTTGATGAGGTTCTTCATGCGGGCAGAAGCCTTAATAATGCTTTGTATAAAGTGCCTGGCTTCATCGTCCAGCTTTTCGGCATGCCCAATTTCCAGTAATTGCAAATAACTGGTTATAACCCGCAAAGGTTCTTGTAAATCGTGTGAAGCCACATAGGCAAAGTCTTGCAGCTCTCTGTTAGAACGTTCCAGAGCTTGTAGCGATTCCTGAAGTTCTCTCTCTCGGGTATGTTCTTCGGTGATGTCTCTTACCACCCCGAGGTACAGGGTTTCGTCAGAGTATTTGTCTTCTGAAGGCACTCCCTTGTCGATGAGCACCTTATGCTGACCATCTTTTGTCTTAATTCTATACCGAATCTCATAAGGAGCCCTCTCAGCAATGGCCTGTTCAACCATTTGTTGCACACTCTCTCTATCATCTGAATGAATCAACTGAAAAGATGCCTTTAGCGATGGTTCAATTTCGTTGGGATGATAGCCCAAAATGCGGAAACGCTCATCGGACCAATAGTGCTCATCCTTATCTACATACCATCGCCAGCTACCTACTTTGGCTATAGTTTCGGCCTCATTGAGTGCAGACTCGCTTTCTAAAAGTCGCTGTTCGCGCAATTTGCTCTCGTTAATGTCTTGAAAAAGTCCTTTGAGCCTGATAGCTTTTCCTTTCTCATATACCGTTTTGCCAATGGCCCTTACCCAAATCACATTCTTCTTGGCCGTTATGAGCTTTAGGTCAAGGTCAAAGGGTTTTCCCGATTCAATAGCCTCCTGAACAACTCCTGTGATTAAATGAATATGGTCTGGATGATAGTAGCTAATGGCACTCTCTACACTAATTGGAGTACCGGGCTCCATTTCGTGTATTTCATACACTACAGGGCTCCAAAACAATTCATTGTTTCTAAGGTCCAAATGCCAATAGCCTAACCGAACGGTCTTCATGGTGTCGTTGTAGAAATCATTGAGTTCTTCTAACTCATGGTTTTGGCGCTTGAGCTCTTTGTTAATCTGTTCTACCTGGCCCGGAAGACCAATTTTAAGGGCTTTTGGAAAAAACTTAAAGAGCAGAACAATGGTACCGAGTGAAACCAGGCCCGTGCACATTTTTGTGATGGCGCTTACCCGATAGTAAGGCTCCCAAATGTTTACTATGTCTACGAGGTGACCAATGCCGCAAAAGAATATAAAGGCTGCAAAGGCCTTGAATACAAAAGAAAACTTTAGGTCATTCCGCGCCTTCACATACCTCCACAATACTACGGGGATGAGCATATAGGATATGAAGGTCAGGCCGTCTCCAATAACAATAGGGATGAGTATTTCCTTTTCCCAAAAATAACAATGCCCATGAGGCATGAAATTGCTATCAAAAACGTGTCTGAACAATTCTAACATATGTACTGAGAGATGTAGAGGACTTTCAATATCTTAAAAATATCTGTATGGTTTAAGTAGAAGTTGACATTAGTGTCCTCTGTCGCCCAGCTTTCTTCTTAAATTCTCAAACACATAACTTCTAATACCCCTTTATTCCGGCCTCAATCTTAATGGGCAGATAATTCGCTTCGGGCACTTTGGGGCACTCATAGTTGTCGCTATAGGCACAATACGGATTGTAGAGTTTGTTGAAGTCTATCACCCACTCCGTGCCTTCCGGGATTCCCTCATAGTGCATATATCGTCCTGCTCCATAGGTTTCATTACCTGTAGTTTCATCCACCAAAGGAAGGAATACATAAATTGGCTGACCGGGTAAACTGAACCTTCTCTGTTCTACATACGCCTCCAGTGTATAGGCCTCACCATCAAGTTGAAAATGGAGAACACCTATTCTCTTATAGGTTTTGGTAGTACCCTTGCTGGTGCCTAATGGAAAGGGCTTCGAGTCGGGCGTTGGCTCGAAGCGAGCTATAACTCTATATTTCTCTTGTATGGGATAAAATCGATGCCCTTGAAAACTTCGTCTCTGTTGCTCGGTTAAGGGAGACTTGTTGGGGTCAAGGTATTCTTTATTTAGTTCTTCCTGCCAGGCCTTTACCTCCTGTAAATAGCTACCGTTCTGAGCTTTAGTCAAGGTCAGAACGGCAAAAAATGATAGTGTAAGAATAAATCGACCCAAGGGCTATGTGGTTTTTAAGGTTTGTTTTCGCTGCAAAAACAATCCTCCAATAATACTAATTACAAAACCAATTAGAAATACGGTAAGAAACATAAGCAGTGATTGCCCAAAAGTAGAAGCAAAAAAGCCATAACTATCCAGATAGACCTGATATTTCGCTTCGAACGAAGGGTCTGTTATTTGAATATTCTCCGTGTAAGCAAAATAATTTCTCATAAAGTCTGGATCAATCCACAACACATACACGGCATTATACAAGCCAAAGGCCAAACCACCAATAGAGGAGATTCCCAAACCAATTTTAAAAGCTTCACTGAATGAAAGCAGCCCTCCCTGCTCTTTTCTGTAATTCAACTGAGCCACAATAATTAGCAACATAGCCACCAGAATGGAGGCGTAGCCAATAACTTCTCCCAATGCGTACCCTCCTTCTGCAGTGCCCACAAGCGCAACAGATACAAAGCCAAAACCGACCATTAAAAGGCCACCAATCAATCCGAATTTGATAATGAGTTTTTTCATTTGTTCACTTTTTTTTCAGCCAAAACAGTCGGTTTTGCGAGCAATGGGACTCATACTTTTGTATGAAATTAGTGAATCTTTGATTGATTTCTGTTTCGTGGTCACCCTCTGTGTCTATTCCTTAAGCCATCCAGTGAGATTAGCCATAGCCCCCAAAAAAGAGAAAGTAGAAAGTGTACTACTCTATTATCCTCAACTCTTTAGCTCTGGTAACCGCCTGAGTTCTGCGCTTCACATCGAGCTTGACAAACAGATTAGATACATGAGTTTTGACGGTGTTTTCCGAAACAAAGAGCTTCTCTCCAATTTCTACATTAGAAAGCCCGCTGGCAATAAGCCGGAGCACTTCCATTTCCCTTTCAGTGAGCCCGAGGGCTTCGATCTGCTGCTCATCAATTTCAATCACCGGCCCAACCTCCACGATTTCCACCTTTCTGAACTTAAGCCCTAAATAAATACCCAAACCTATAAATGCGGCACCCACTAAACCCAGAATGAGATCTGAGGACATATCCGGAATCAATAGAGACATCTTGCTTAGCTGAAAGAGAATCAACAAAGCGGCTATTATCAACCCAAAACGAAGAATGACCTTGAACATGGATTTGAAACTAGTTATTCAGAACTAAATCTTTGTAAGGATTACTGCAAATTCTCCTTCTAACGCCATCGCAGCATACCTGCAATCCGCAGGCCTGCACGGGATTTCAGAAATATTACCAACCGATGTGGATTCCCACCTACATGGGAATGATAGTTCCTTCCATTCAAAAAAATCAATCTGAATAGAAAAGGGAATTCAATTACTTTTAAGAAAACAAGCCTTATGAAATCCAGCGTTCTTCTCTTACTCTTTGCTCTTGCAATATATTCATGTCAACCCAAAGAAGCGGTAGACATTCTTATTACTCATGCGGAAGTAATAGATGTGGAAAGTGGTGAAATACTTAGCGATCGTATGATTGGCATAAAAGAAGGCTCCATTGCCTTCATCTCTGACGATTACTCAAGAAAGTACAATGCTACGCAGACGATAGAGGCCGATGGGAAATTTGTAATCCCGGGGCTTTGGGATATGCACATTCATTTTAGGGGTGGCGAAGAACTCATTGAGGAAAACAAGAATTTGATTCCACTATTTACAGCCAATGGCATAACCGGGGTGCGCGAAGCCGGAGGCGATATGACCCACCAGATATTTGACTGGCAGAAGGCTATTAAAGAGGGAACCATGATAGGCCCTAAAATCTTTACTTCGGGTCCGAAGCTGGACGGGCCGGGAGCAACTTGGGCGGGCTCTATTTCCGTTACCACACAAGCTGAGGCTGCAAAGGCAGTAGATTCACTCGCCAGCATGGGCGTTGATTTTATCAAGCTCTATGACAGCCGCATTTCACGCGATGCTTACCTGTGGATATTAGAAGAAGCACAAAAACGCGGCATTCAAACCTCCGGTCATATGCCATTTACGGTAATGCTTAATGAAGCGGTAGAAGCAGGACTCGGCTCAATCGAACATCTATATTATGTGCTAAAGGGCACATCGGCAGAAGAACAGGAAGTAACAAATGATGTGATTGCCGGAAAAGCCAGCTTTTGGGGCTCTATGAATCGGCTGATGGCCTCTACCGGTGAAGCTCAGGAACAAACAACATTCAATCTGTTGCGCAACCACAACACTTATGTTACCCCCACCCTTTTTATTGGCAACACATTGACTTACCTCAAAGAGGTAGACCACTCCAATGATGAGTATCTGAACTACATAGAAAACGGTATTATTGCCACCTATCAGGGGCGAATTCGTAGCGCGCTGAATGCCAATGAAGCGTTCACTCAAATGCGTATTGATCTGAACAATACCTTCATAAATCTTGTACCCAAGCTACATGAGGCAGGAGTTCTGCTGCTGGCCGGCTCAGACTGCGGTGCCTCCAATAGCTATGTGTACCCCGGCCAATCGTTGCATGGGGAATTGAAGGCTTTGGTCGATGCCGGTCTGCCGGAAATTGAGGCCCTTAAGGCCGCAACTATTAACGGAGCCAAGTTTCTGGAAGTGAATGATTTCTACGGAAGCCTGAAGGCAGGCAAATCAGGAGATTTACTCATTCTGAATGATAATCCGCTGGAAGACATTAGCAATACTCAAAGCATCAGCAGCATGGTGCTTCAAGGTAAAGTCTACACTAAGTCTGATATGGAAGCCATGCTGGAGAGTGTGAGAAAGAAGTAGACTTTGTTTCTGCTGTCATTCCCGCGCAGGTAGAAATCGGATCTCCCAGTTATTCTGTTGTGAAAGACGGGCATTCCCACCTATACGGAAATGACAAGAGACTACATCCAATCCAGTCAAAGCCACTTATACTCGTTTGCAACAAATATATCAGAGTGCTCAATATAAAATCGACCCAAGATCACTTCCCAATCCAACTCTGGAGCTTCTTTTCCAGAAACCTTCTCTCCGTAATATTCAAAGCCTGACCGATTGCCTTTTGCAGATGAACCCTGGCCGCTGACCAATTACCAATTTCAGCATATAAATCGGCCTTTAGGGCAAGAAAGGACTGATTCCCTTCAATTACTTCTTCCAAGCCCTCCATTTCTTTAAGGGCCGCAGTTGCCCCTTTCACCTTACTCAACACCAATATTCTGCTCATCTGTACTACGGGTACCGGCTTCAGTTTAACTAAAGTGTCATAAAGACTTAGAATGGCTTTCCAGTTGGTTTTTTCGTAGGTCTCAGCTGTGGTGTAATAGCATGATATGGCAGCCTCCAACTGATAAACCGATGAGCCGGAAAACTTAGAGGAATCATGTAAAAAATGCCATCCCCACTTGATGTGCTCTTCATCGTACTTGGATCGATCCTGATTTTCCAGGGTCAGCAGATTACCTGCCTCATCAGTTCGTGCCGGAAAACGAGCCGCCTTAAACAACATCATGGCTATAAGCGCCTTCAGCTCGCCTTTATCACAGCTGGGTTCATTGGTCAACAAAAAGGCCAGACGTATGGCTTCTTCACACAAATCTTGCTTCATCAGCTGGTTCCCTTCGGTAGCCTTATAGCCTTCATTGAAAAGCAGGTAAATCACCTGAAGCACCGCTTCCAACCGGTTTTCCAGATCGCCACCCTCAGGTACTTTCAAGGCCCCAACCTCTTCTCTGAATTTGATTTTTGCCCGTGTAATGGCTCGTTTCGTAGCTTCTTCCT
>NZ_DDDQ01000002.1:0-10207 GCF_002336325.1 Roseivirga sp. UBA1976
TACATTCTTTCGAGCGAACAAGTTCTCAAACCTTTGCTTTTCTTCGGAGGTCAGGGCTTCGAATTTTTCTTTTTCGAGCACATCGAGAGCGGCTCCTAATATTTTCCCTGAGTCGAGCAAAGACAACAAATCGGCTATGGGCACAATTTCGCCCCTGGCAGTATTGAGAAGATAAACGGGCTTTCGGAACGACTCAAAAAAGGTTTTATTCATCCACCCACGAGTTTCTTCTGTCAATGGCACATGCAGGCTCAGAATATCGGTTTTCTGGAAAAGCTTTTCCAGGCTCACTTCTTCTACCTTTTTGGTGCCAAAACCCTTTTTAAATTTATCATACACTAATATGCGGCAGTCAAAAGCTCTTAATCGTTGCACAAAAGCTTGCCCCATATAGCCATAGCCAACAATTCCTACTGTTTTGTCGGAGAGCTCTACGCCTCTATTGCCTTCTCTATCCCACACCCAATTTCTTACTTCCCGGTCGGCTGCATTGATTTTATTCAACAAATTGAGCAGCATGCCCATGGCATGTTCAGCCAGGGCATCACGATTACCTTCCGGAGCATTGAGTATTTCAATGTTGCGAGCTTCTACATAAGCTACGTCAATTTTATCGAGGCCTGCTCCTGCCCTGCCAATGAACTCGAGTTTGGTGGCCTTGTCTATAAATTCCTTATCTATGGTGGTTTTGCTTCTTACCAAAACTCCTTCAAACTGACCGATACAATCGAGGATTTCGCTTCGGCTAATTTTAGGTGCATAATGAGGTTCTATACCAATTTCTTCTAAGAGAGGCACAATGCTCTCGTGCATATCATCAATAATGAGACACTTTTTCTTCATGACTAGGGTAATAATAGATTGGCAATTGCCAGATAAACGATGATTCCGAGGATATCGTTGGTGGTGGTGATAAACGGCCCTGAAGCGAGTGCCGGGTTTACGCCTAGCTTATCGAGCACCAAAGGGGTTGTAGTACCCATAAAAGAAGCTAGCATTACCACGCAAACCAATGAAATGGCTACCACCGAACCGAGGGTCTGATCGTCTTTCCAAAGGAATACAATTAAGAAACTAATAAGGGCCAGTACTATGCCTGTGAGTATGGCTACCAAAAACATGCGGGCAATTCGCTTGGAGAAAGTGTCTTCAAAGGCCGATTTGTTGGCAAGGCTTTGCACAATGAGGGTCGATGATTGAATACCCACATTGCCACCGGTAGCCATAACCAACGGAATAAAGAATGCCAGGGCAGCGTTTTTTTCCAGGTCTCCTTCGAAAAAACCAATGGCCCAAGCCCCCAGAGTTCCCCCCAACAGACCTATGAGTAGCCAGGGCAGTCTTGCTTTGGAGATAGCCCAAATGGTATCGTCTTCCTCAATATCGCCCGAAATACCGGACATTAGCTGTCGCTCTTCTTCGGCCTGTTCGGTAATCACATCCACAATATCATCGATGGTTATTCGTCCAACCAATCTTCCCTGCAAATTGACTACCGGTACGGCATCCAAATCATACTTGCGCATTATGGCTGCCACTTCTTCTTCATCCATGTAGGTTTCTACATGAATAATGTCGCTATCATAAATGTCTTTGATAAAGGTTTTGTCTTTTGAAAGAATGATTTTCTTCACCGACACCTTGCCTTGGAGTTTACCTTTATCATCTACCACATATACCGAGTAGATTTTCTCTACGTTTTCGGCCTGCCTGCGAATCTCATCAATGGTTTGAATGACTGTCCAGTTAATATTGGCCACAATCATTTCCTTGGCCATCAAACCACCGGCACAGTCTTCATCGTAGCGCATCAGTTCCTGAATGTAGGCAGCACTTTCAGGGTCATCTATAGCGGCAATTACTTCTTCTCTGGTTTTTACAGGCAAATCGTTGATGATGTCAACGGCATCATCAGACTCCATTTCTACGATATACTGGGCAATTTCATGGGGTTGGAGTTCTTCCAGAAATTCCTTTCGGGTGTCTTCTTCCAGCTCTTCAATTACCTCTGCTCCCACAGCATTGTTGAGCACATCGAGCACATAACGAGCTTCTTCAGACTCCACCTCATCGAGCAAGGCAGAGATATCGGCCGGATTCACTCCTTCCATGGTGTCGCGGATAAAGGCATCGTCTTTCCGCTCTATGGCCTGAAGCATCAGGTCTAGATATTCTTTGGAAAGCTCAAATGTCACTCGTTCTGACGACACGCTGTTATCTTGTTGGTTAGGTCCACAAATTGATTAACTGAAAGTGCTTCGGCCCGTAGGTCAAGGATTGGGTCGTTTGCCAACTCTGCCGGCAAATTTATAGCTTTTAATGCGTTGCGCAACGTTTTCCGTCTCATTTGAAAACCCGCCTTTACCACGCGTTTAAACAGGTCTTCATCGCAGTTTAAGTGCTCTGTCTGGTTCCTTTTCAATCGGATAACACCCGAATTGACCTTGGGTGGTGGGTTAAAAACTCCGGGCTTTACGGTGAACAAATACTCAATGTCGTAGTAGGCCTGAAGGAGCACACTCAAAATGCCATAAGTACGCGAACCTGGAGGCTCGGCAATTCGGTCGGCCACTTCCTTTTGAATCATGCAAACTACTTCAGGAACCTGGTTTCTCATTTCCAGTATTCTGAAAAATATTTGCGAAGAAATATTGTAAGGAAAGTTACCTATGATGGCCAGCGGTTCTCCGGTATGATCTAAAAAGTTGTACTTGAGAAAATCTCCGTCAATAATGTGTTGCTGAAGCTCCGGAAAATGCTCGTGTAAATAGGCAATGGACTCTTTGTCTATATCAATTACCCAGGTATTATGCTCGCCCTTTAATAAAAATTGGGTGAGCACCCCTGTACCGGGGCCTACTTCCAACACGCTTCGGTAATTTCCATGCCCTGTAAGGCCATTGGCTATGCGCTCTGCTATGGACAAATCTTTTAGAAAATGTTGCCCTAAATGTTTCTTTGGTCTTACGTCAGACATTGTCACAACTTATTTAAAAAAGCTTAATTTGCGCACAAAATTAGAACTTCGATTCAAACCCTAAGGAAAGAGCACCAAAACATGCATGAACCTAAGCGAGAAGAAAGAAAACTGCCCACACTTGGTATAACTATTGGCGATGTAAACGGTATTGGTCCTGAAGTGATTATCAAGTCGGCACTCGATGCCAGAATTTTCAATCAGGTAAATCTGGTAGTTTATGGGCATGGAAAGGTGCTTTCTCACTACAAAACCCTGCTAGACATTGAGAAGTTTGTGTTTAACCAAACCCAAAAGGCCGATCAGATTCGATACAACAAACTCAATGTAATTAACTGTGTAGAGGATATTGAAGTGACCCCGGGCGAAGAGACCAAAGAGGCGGGGGCTTTGGCACTGGCAGCCATAAAGCAAGCCAGTCAGGATTTGAAAGAGGGAAAGATTGATGCCATAGTTACAGCACCAATCAACAAAAACAATATTCAGAGCGATTCTTTTCAGTTTCCCGGCCACACGGAATTCTTTACCGAAACTTTTGGAGCCGAAGAGAGCCTTATGTTTCTCTGTAGTGAGCAAATGCGAATTGGAGTAGCCACGGGCCATATTTCGGTAGCACAAATCAAAGAGAGACTTACTGCGGAAGTAATTGAGAAAAAAGCATCGCTTATGCTAAGGTCTCTGAAGAAAGATTTTGGCATTACCAAGCCCAAAGTGGCTGTTTTGGGGCTAAACCCGCATGCGGGAGAAGATGGCCTGCTGGGAACCGAGGAAAACGAAATTATACGCCCGGTGATTAATGCCTTTAAAGAAAAGGGCGAATTGGTATTTGGCCCCTACCCTGCCGATGGTTTCTTTGGCAATGCCAGCCAAACTAAGTTCGATGGTGTGTTGGCTATGTATCACGATCAGGGGCTTATTCCTTTTAAAACCCTTGCCTTTGAAGACGGGGTTAATTTTACGGCCGGACTGAGTATTGTGCGTACTTCTCCTGACCATGGAACAGCCTACAACATTGCCGGCAAAGGCCTAGCCAATGAGCAAAGTATGAGAGCGGCCATTTACATGGCCAGAGATATTTGGGTCAATCGAATGACACAACAGTCGTAAGAAAACCGTATTTTTATCGAATAATTTCAGACTTCTATCGATAGTAGCAACGTATAAGCCATTGACTCGTACCATTGACATAGTATCAACTATTTTGGCTAAAACCATCACCATACTGTTTTTGCTATTCTTTACAGGGTGCCTGGCAATGGATACGTACATTAAAGCATCGGACAATGCCGTAGAGTTGGCCTGTGAAATAACCGATGCGGAAGAAGAAACAGAAAACGAAAAAGAGGAAAACAAAGAAGGTCTTCACAAAGACGAGTTTCCGGGTTTTCAAACGCGTTATATTTTCTTTGCAACTACCAAAGTCAACTACTACACGCAAAGCCAACCACTGGGTTCATCGGCCGTTAACAAGGTTCTGCTCCCCCCTCCTGAACGGACATTGGTTTAAAATTTCCGCATTAAACACTATTTTAATTATCTGGTTGCCCACAGGGGCTACTCATTGAATTTTTCAATTTTTCTTAACTATGAATAAAGATCTTTTTAAACACATTAAATCAGACGCACCAGCCGGACTGGTAGTATTCCTGGTAGCAGTTCCACTGTGCCTGGGTATTGCCTTAGCCTCCGGAGCACCGCTTTTCTCAGGTATAATAGCCGGAATGGTGGGTGGTATTGTGGTTACTTCTTTTAGTGGCTCCAGTCTGGGGGTTTCGGGACCCGCAGCCGGTTTGGCCGTAATTGTACTCGTTGCTATCGAAGACCTTGGCTCATTTGAGACCTTTCTCGTGGCAGTGGTTATTGCGGGAGCCTTACAAGTTGTACTGGGCATAGTCAGGGCTGGTATTATCGGCTACTACTTCCCCACCTCTGTAATTAAGGGTATGCTCTCTGCCATTGGTATCATCATTTTCCTAAAGCAGATACCTCACGCCTTTGGTTATGATGCAGACCCTGAGGGTGAAATGGATTTTGTTCAGGCCGATGGGGAAAACACCTTCTCTGAGCTTTGGAACATGGTCGATTACATTAGCCCCGGAGCCATTATTATTGCATTCACCTCTCTTCTTCTTCTCATACTTTGGGAGCAGAAGTTCATGAAAAAAATCAAACTATTCCAGATTGTGCAGGGGCCATTGGTTGTAGTGGTTCTTGGCATTATCTTCGGTAAGCTATTTGCCGGTGGTGCTTATGAGATTACCTCAGAGCACATGGTGAACATTCCTGTATCTGAAGACTTCAATGGTTTTCTGGGTCAGTTTACCTTGCCAGACTTCTCCACCATCACCAACCCACAAGTGTGGGTTGTGGGTATAACCATAGCCATTGTAGCCAGTTTGGAAACACTGCTGTGTGTAGAAGCCACAGACAAATTAGATCCTCAAAAGAGAGTAACTCCTACCAATCAGGAACTTAGAGCTCAAGGTATTGGTAATATGGTTTCCGGCCTTATTGGCGGGCTGCCCGTTACACAGGTTATAGTAAGAAGTTCGGCCAACATCCAGTCGGGCGGTAAAACCAGACTTTCAGCCCTTATTCACGGGGTGCTCATACTTTTGGCAGCAATGGCCATTCCGAATATCATGAATATGATTCCGCTGGCCAGTCTTGCAGCTATTCTTTTGGTGGTGGGTTATAAACTAGCTAAACCTGCATTGTTCAAAGAGATGTATAAAAAAGGGTGGTTGCAGTTTATTCCATTCGTAGTTACTGTGTTTGCCATTGTATTTACCGACTTGCTCGTGGGTATAGGCATAGGTATGGCCGTAGCCGTATTCAATATTCTGCTCACCAACCTTAAGAATCCTTATGTACTCAAGTCTACCCATGACGCCACTGACGAGCACTATCAGATTGTGCTTTCAGAACAGGTAACTTTCCTGAATAAGGCCCAGATTTTACGCGAGCTGAACAAAGTGCCCGATGGGGCCGAGCTGTTTATAGATGCGAGTAAGACTGTGTTCATTGAGCACGATGTGCTGGAAATAATCAGCGACTTTAAAGAAAGTGCCAAATTCAAGAACATAAAACTCAAAATAAGTCCGTTAGATCATTTAGACCTCAACGGGTTCAATCAGTCATTGGGCCAATTGGTAGTTACCTCCGAAGAGGCCAAAATGCACGGTGAAAATGAATTAAAAGTAATTGACAGTATAAATCCTAAACTATAACAACGCATGTCTAATTCTATTAACCTACTCAAACAGGGAAATATCAAATGGGTAGAATCTGTAAAAGAGAAAGACCCCACATTTTTCGATGAACTGGCCAAAGGGCAAAGTCCTGAATTTTTATGGATTGGTTGTTCTGACTCACGTGTTCCTGCCACCCAGATTACAGACACCATGCCGGGGTCTATCTTTGTGCAGCGCAACATTGCCAACATGGTGGTTCACACCGACTCTAACCTCTTAAGTGTTGTTTACTATGCCGTAAAAGTTTTGAAAGTAAAACACATTGTGGTTTGCGGACATTACGGATGCGGAGGTGTAAAAGCCGCCATGAGTAACCAAAAGTTCGGATTTTTAGACAACTGGCTACTGCATATTAAAGATGCTTACAGAGCCAACGCCAAAGAGTTAGACGCGATTGAAAATGAGGACGATCGATTCAACCGTTTTGTTGAACTCAACGTGAAAGAGCAGGTACAAAACCTGGCTAAAGTATCTTTCTTGCAAGAAGAATGGGATCAGGGAGAATTCCCTTACATTCATGGTTGGGTTTATAGCCTCAAAGATGGTCTCATTAAAGACCTTGGCTATACCATTAACTCTAACCAGGGGCTGCAAGAAGTGTATAAATATTCAGGTGAATAACACTTAGTTGAATTGCCCGGAAAGCAATAGGTGAAACAATTGTCTTCATAAGGCCAAAAGAGCCTTATCGCTCTTTGTCTGATCTCATACTTAATAATTGATAGCGATTGAGTCTAATACTTCACCTATTCCGGGCAATCAACTTTTTATACCCCTAAGTCAACACACCATAGGCTTTGGCCAACAATTCTATTTTTTCTCTTGCATTTTGGTAAAACTTCGTTTCAAGAAGCTTTTACTATTACAGATGAATTCCATACCTTTGCACTCCTGAATTTTAAATGGTGATTCATGAAAGCCGCAAAAAGATTTGATATTCATATCTACAAGCTTTCAAATGGTATTCATGACTACACCTTTGAAATTGGGAATGAGTTCTTTGACATGTTCGATGGTGATTTGCTAAGTGAAGGAAAACTTGCTGCGGCAGTTACACTTAACAAATCAGATAGTATGATTCAGGTCAACTATAAAATAGATGGAACCGTAGTACTAAGCTGCGACCGAAGCCTGGACCTTTTCGATTTTCCGGTAAATACAGAACACAACATTATTTACAAGTACGGAGACGAAGAAAAGGAGCTCTCTGAAGATGTATTTGTCATAGACAAAAACACTCAGGTACTCAATGTGGCTAATATTCTGTTTGAATTCATAGGGTTACAAATACCTATGAAGAAACTTCACCCCAGGTATGAGGATGAAGAAATGGACACGGAGGAAGGTCAGATGGTTTACAGTTCGGCATCGGAAAAAGACATTGAACAAGAAGAAGACACTACCGACCCACGATGGGCGGCTTTAAAGAATTTGAAAAAATAAGAATAGCGAAAGCATTAAATAGAATAAGAAATGGCGCATCCTAAACGTAAAACCTCCAGAACCAGAAGGGACAAAGGTAGAACTCATAAAAAACTACACGCCAAAAACCTGGTAGTTTGTCCTACAACTGGCGAAATGCACATGCCTCACAGAGCATTCTGGCATGAAGGCAAACTTTACTACAAAGGTAAAGTAGTAATGGAAAAAGAGGTATTGGCCTAAGTCAGTCCTGAAAAGATACTTGCTCCTGGATTGTTTTATTCAGGAGCATTTTCATTTATAGGGGCCGGGTGGCTTATGTCCATTTTCTGTTGTGATTCTGAAACCTTTCCCCTTATATTGGCAGACGTTTATGACTCAAATCTGCATGTCCAACCAAATTTAACTGCATGACTCAGCTCAGAGCTCAGATTACCGGAGTCCAGGGGTATGTACCGGAGTACATCCTCACCAACAAAGAGTTGGAGACTATGGTAGACACCACCGATGAGTGGATTACCACTCGCACCGGAATCAAAGAGAGAAGAATATTAAAAGGTGAAGATCAGGGCACCTCGGTTATTGGTATTAAAGCCGTAGAAGGACTTTTAGCCAAAACCAATACCACTCCCGATGAAATAGATCTAATTATTTGTGCTACCACCACGCCAGATATGGTGTTTCCGGCTACGGCCAACCTAATTGGTGACGCCATAGGAGCTAAAAATGCATTCGGTTTCGACCTGCAAGCTGCTTGTTCGGGGTTTTTATATGCCCTCACTACAGGAGCGCAGTATATTGAAACAGGAAAATACAAAAAAGTAGTGGTGGTGGGAGCCGACAAAATGTCTTCTATCATTAACTATGAAGACAGAACCACCTGCATTATTTTCGGAGATGGTGGCGGAGCAATAATGCTGGAACCTACCACCGAAAGTGTTGGAGTAATGGACTCCATTTTAAGATCGGATGGCTCTGGCGCACCTTTTCTTCATATGAAAGCCGGGGGTAGCCGAAGACCTGCCTCGGCCGAGACACTAGCCAATAAAGAGCATTATGTGTATCAGGAAGGCTCATCGGTGTTTAAGTTTGCTGTAACCAACATGGCCGATGTAGCTGCAGAAATTATGGAGAAAAACCAATTGGTAGCAGAAGATATTTCGTTCTTAGTACCACACCAGGCGAACAAACGTATTATAGATGCAACGGCCAAGCGCATGGGTGTGGGAGAAGAAAAAGTAATGCTCAACATTCAGAAATACGGTAATACCACCAGCGGAACAATTCCTCTATGTCTTTGGGACTATGAGTCTCAATTGAAAAAGGGCGACAACCTTGTGTTGGCAGCCTTTGGAGGCGGATTTACCTGGGGGGCTATCTGGATAAAGTGGGCTTATGATCCAAAAGTGTAACAGACTAATTTCGTATTAATACATGGCTACTACTGCAGACATTAAGAATGGTCTTTGTATTGTAATGAACAATGACCTTTGGATGGTAATAGAGTTTCAGCATGTGAAACCCGGCAAAGGACCTGCCTTTGTAAGAACCCGTCTTAAAAACATTAAATCAGGTAAGGTGGTAGACAATACGTTCTCTGCCGGCCACAAAATTGAGACTGCCCGTGTAGAAAAAAGAACCCATCAGTTTTTATTTAAAGATGAGTTCGGTTTTCACTTTATGAACAGCAGTACCTTTGAACAGGTTATGATTCCTGAAGACATGATTGAATCATCGGACCTAATTAAAGACGGACAAGAAGTAGATATTCTGTTCCATGCAGAAACAGAGCAGCCGCTCACTTGCGAATTGCCTGCCTATGTGGAGCTGGAAGTAACCTACACAGAGCCTGGTTTAAAGGGCGATACGGCAACAAATGCCAGTAAACCTGCTACTTTAGAAACCGGAGCCGAAATTCAAGTGCCATTATTCATTAACTTAGGCGATAAAATTAAAGTTGATACAAGAACCCGCTCGTATGGTGAGCGTGTAAAATAAACCTTAACTCGTTATGAACCCGAAAGAAATTAAGAACATGATCGACTTCATTGCCAAATCTGGTTTGGCTGAAGTGAATATTGAAACGGAAGAATTCAAAATTAAGGTAAAAAGAGATACCGAAGCTCATGTAGTTTCAGCTCCAGCTGCGGCTCCTGCCCCCGCTCCGGTAGCTGCTGCTCCGGCTCAGGCCGCTGCTCCGGCTCCTGCCGAAGCCACCCCGGCAAAACCGGCAGAAGACACCAAAAAATATGTAGAAATAAAGTCACCAATGATAGGTACCTTCTACAGATCGCCTAAGCCCGAAGACCCTGCATTTGTGAATGTAGGAGATACAGTATCGGCCGGTGATAAGGTGTGTATTGTAGAAGCCATGAAGCTCTTTAATGAGATTGAGTCTGAGGTTTCAGGAACTATTGTGAAAGTTTTGGTCGAAAATGCCTCTCCGGTAGAATACGACCAACCGTTGTTCTTGGTAGACCCTGCCTAAGAATACGTTCTATTCATTAGTTTCATCCAAAAAGAACCAACCGTGTTTAAGAAAATATTAATAGCA
>NZ_DDDQ01000002.1:10501-10744 GCF_002336325.1 Roseivirga sp. UBA1976
GTTTAAGAAAATATTAATAGCAAACAGAGGAGAAATAGCCCTCAGGGTTATTCGTACCTGTAAAGAAATGGGCATTAAAACTGTGGCCGTTTACTCTACTGCCGACAAAGACAGTTTGCACGTTCGATTTGCTGATGAGGCCGTGAACATTGGCCCCGCCCCTTCCAATCAGTCGTATCTTAAAATACCTCATATTATTTCTGCAGCAGAAATAACCAATGCCGATGCCATACACCCCGGCTA
>NZ_DDDQ01000002.1:11039-11326 GCF_002336325.1 Roseivirga sp. UBA1976
TGCCGATGCCATACACCCCGGCTATGGGTTTCTTTCTGAAAATGCAGAGTTTTCAAGAGTATGCGCAGAATACGGCATCAAGTTTATTGGAGCCAGCCCCGACATGATCGACAAAATGGGCGATAAAGCCACGGCCAAAGCAACCATGAAAGCAGCCGGAGTACCTACCATACCCGGCTCTGACGGCCTATTGAGCTCTGTGGAAGAAGGTATAAAGCTTTCGAACGAAATGGGCTATCCCGTTATACTTAAAGCAACTGCCGGAGGCGGTGGCCGAGGTATGCGGA
>NZ_DDDQ01000125.1:0-46184 GCF_002336325.1 Roseivirga sp. UBA1976
GTGCCTGACGGTGCAGCTCCGGTTATACTGCTTATCAGTGCGGAAAGTATTGTGGCATTGTTTACGCTTCCATTGTCTGTGTAGCCTCCCTGATGGTAGGCAAATACTTCCATGGACAGGGTGTCTCCTACCATCACCTGCATTAGCTTGCCGGGCCCTGTCTGCCTGTTGCTGTCATTGCCGCGTAGCCGCACTACTTCATTAGCGTCTATGGTGTTGTCTACGGTGTAGTTGGCTGTGGCGTTGGGCTCTCTTAGGTTTGTATTGAGTAAGGTGTTTTCTTCAAAACTCTGGTACTCTGTTTCCACAGCGGCCAGGCAGACAACTCCCTCGTTTTCAACGGCAAAGGCAACCCTGGCATTGCCCAAGGTGGGACATCTATTTAAAATAATCCTGAAAAGCTAAGTTTTTATTTAAAGACGGATATAAGACAGATACCCTAGAAAGGAAGGCTTTTTTAAATGCATAAAACTCCTTAACAAAGGAATCGAATCTAAACCTTCTCCTTTGAAATATATCCTCGACAATAAGATATTTGTCTTCTTTCTCCAAGTCAATTTCATATAACTGCTCCATTTCATATATAGTATCAACAGGCTTTTCTTGAATCATTAGATCAAGTGCATTCTCAATTTGTAATATAAAATCAAAAACTCTAGCATCACTGAAAAAAGTAGCTCCCGTTTCATAGTCATGAATTAGTACGTCTCCGAAAAAATAATGATATCGAAGCTCTTCAATATCTAAAGAGCTTAAATTATAGTTAAACCCTTCTTCCCATTCTTCAAGAGAGTATCTAAATAAAACTCTTCCCATAAAAAGTTATTTAATAGGGTAATCTATTGTTATCCATCCATTTTTATATATAAATACATGAATCTTTTATGCTGCACTACCATCTCTAGCCACTCCAATAATTCTTTTGAAAACCAATTAAGCACTGCTTCCACCTCTTAAAAATTCTCCGCTGCTGCCAAGACCATCAGCCAACAACTCTTTTATCTTTTCAGGGGATGAAAACTCCTTACTAAATTTACTGACATTAGGGTGTGTAGTCCAATAGCTATGTCTATCCCATATATGCTCTAGGTTTGTCATTCTACCTCATCGCAAATATTTGAATCTTTTACCAAATTTGGGCAATCTTGGAGAAGTCAGAGTAAGGTCATCGTCATCACTAGATTCACCAGGATTCAAACCTAAAGGATCAGTTAACTCCGCTTCAAACATTCCAGACAATCCACGAAGTATTTTTTCTGGAGTATTAGCATCGAAGTGAACTTGATATACTTTGTTGCTATCTCCAGATATCCTAAAAATGGTAACGCCATCATCAGTTCTTATTCTCGCAACAATAGACCCTTCGTTCACTTGATAGTAGTCATGTGTCTTGTTTAAATAACCATATCCTCTAACGAAGTTATTAGTCCTCTCTCTAACGCATTTCTTGAGTTTCATGTCCATTAACTCCACTTCCA
Source organism: Roseivirga sp. UBA1976 (assembly GCF_002336325.1). Taxonomy (NCBI): domain Bacteria; kingdom Pseudomonadati; phylum Bacteroidota; class Cytophagia; order Cytophagales; family Roseivirgaceae; genus Roseivirga; species Roseivirga sp. UBA1976. The sequence continues at coordinate 1,479 of NZ_DDDQ01000125.1, forward strand.
AAATCTCTATTCCAGTTTTTGTACTGTTGACTTGTAATCCACTCTTTTGTCACACCATTATACACTTGACCATTTTCATTCTCTTCTCCGTCATGGGGGTTTTCTGAACTCATCCCAGAAGGATCAACTAGACTAATAGGGTTATTATGAGCAAAGTGAAAAGGATTACAACTTTAATACATCATTGCCATTGGATCAATCCGCAAAACCTACCGAGAGCAACATCATACCCTCTGGGATTGAAGTCATAAAGGTTTAGGTCAAAATCCTCAGTCCTTTCCTGCCCCTGGAAGGTGTTGTACTTGTTGGGCTTGGACAATGGGGCACGGCTGTTCAGTGCATTTATCGAGAGTCCGAAAGGATAATAATGATCTTCCTGTAGAATCTTGCTCTTGGTGTGGGTAATCCTCAGGTCATCGAAGTAGACATTGTGATTGATATTGCTTTCATTGGAGAGGTAGATGTAGATGAAGCCAAAGACCAGAAGATACTTCCTCTCGTCCTAATGAGGAAAAAGACTGACTCTGGAGGGTTGTTGATGCACTGCATGGGGTTTTAAAGCTAAACAGGCGTATTCATGAAAAAACCCTCCGAAGAGGGCTTTGTGTTTTTAACAGATAATTGATAGAACTACCTAAAAAATCATTTTCAATAAATGGTGGCTTGTTCTAGAGTAATCATTTTCACATCATATTTTTTTGACTCTCCATTCATTATTTTCACTTGTTGTTCCTTCTCAACATAGCCTCTTTTTTTAATTCTGAAACTAAACATTCCATCATTTATGTTTTTGAACACTGCTATTCCAAAGCTATTTGTTTTTTCTTTGTCAATTATCTCTCCGTTCTGAATAAGCATAACTCTTACTCCTGCAAAGACTTTTATTGTATCTGAATAGGTACAAAGAACCGTAATCTCTCCTTCGCCTGTTGTAGCTACATTGTTTAAAGAAGCACAGCAAACTATGAAAAAACCACTAAAGAGAACTGAAAGTATTTTTAATCTTCTACTCATTTCTTTTTTGACTTATTGAGGCTTTTAATGTGAATAGCCTCGTTTTCATAGGCTTTCTGATGATCTGCATTCGACAAAGGCCTACCAGTGGCCATTGCTTTTTTATCTGTTCCTTGTGTCGCATGTGAAATTTCATAAACACCTACAGCACCGATCTTTTGCTCACTTGTGAGATAGTTTTCATTCCATAATTTTCTTGTCTCTTTGGATTTACTATCCAAATCTGGATAATTATTTGGATCAAGACCTGACAGATCCTTAATACTACCATTGTAGATTGTGACCATAATATCCATTGTCCTATTTCCATCACCATCTGTTTTAACCTTTGTTGCTCGTGTACTCCCTAGTTGCAATGCACCACCTGTACTAGCCGTGGATGAGCTTATTTCTATTGAAATATTGTCACCTGAGTCTAAAGCATCATATATTTTTTCCAGACCTTTTTCAGTCTGTACTGCTTGCGAAATAACCCTACCTGCATTGTTTTTAAATTTACGCATGACTTTTTTACTCGTCCCCTCAGCAAAAGTGTAACTAGCAACTCTATTTCCATCTTCATCTTCCTCAATATCAACAGCAACTTCATTACCATTAGCATCTACTATTTTTCTCCCATCAGGGTCTCTGAAATTCAATGGATTGTTATAAGAATAGTGATACGGTGATTGTTCTAAATATACGTACGCCAAAGGATCAACGTTGAACCATCTTCCCAACTGAGCATCATAATTCCTAGCACCATAATCATACCAGTTTAGATCAAACTCTTCATTAAGCTCCTTCCCATTATACTTGAACTGATTGGGCTTGCTCAATGGCCCTGTGCTGCTCAGTGCACTTATCGAGAGTCCAAAAGGATAATAATGATCTTCCTGTAGTACCTTGCTCTTGGTGTGGGTAATTCTCAGGCCATCGAAGTACACATTGTGATTGGTATTGCTTTCATTGGAGAGGTAGATGTAGATGAAGCCAAAGACCAGAAGATACTTCCTCTCTTCCTAATAAGGAAAAAGACTGACTCTGGAGGGTTGTTGATGCACTGCATGGGGTTTTAAAGCTAAACAGGCGTATTCATGAAAAAACCCTCCGAAGAGGGCTTTATGTTTTAACAGATAATTGATAGCATTATCAAAACACAGTAATCTGAGGATTATTCTATACAGTCATTACATGCAACAAAAGTAAAATCAATATTATTTTGAAGAAGTATTTCATTCGCCCCTTTACAATCAATTTTCACTCTTGGCCCGTTTCCATAAACATAAAAACTAAAGCATTTCTCATGATAACGAAAGTAACTTGTAAGAGTGAGCTTTTTGCCTGTACTATCAATAAACACAAAACTATCACTTTCAGTTTTTGGTTTTTTTCCAGAAAACTGCAACTCTTTTAGAGAATGTTGAGGATAACTCGTGCTTTTACCAACCCAAATTCCAAAAGTCTCTGTTTTTTCAAGCGATTGAGTAATTGGTGGTAATCCAAAATTTGCCCTTTGTTCATTAAACAATGAGCTATTGTAAAAATCTCTTTGTCGTGGCGTAAGGACCAAACGATCTATCCAGTAAAAAATTCCAAAACTTACAAAGAGTAGTATCAGAACTCTAAAAATATATTTATTAGTCATATCATGGATCTCTTTTTATAGAATACGTCAAATCAATAGGAAATGGTCTAACATAATGAGCACCCGAATTCTGGTTTATCAAATAGTTTGCTCTCAATCCTTTGGAGTCTGATACCCCTTGGTAAGAAACCATATTGATCGGACTTTTCCCTGCTAAATCGGTAGAATATGAATTCCCAGCACTCAAAAAATCTTTTCCCAAATAACTACCTATTTTGGTCATTAACGACATACTCTGAAAAGTGGCTCCAAATGATCCGTCTATAACAGACCTATATGGCTTTTGAAACTGAGTTGATAACTCCGCGGTCTTCTTAGAGGTAAACTCTAAATCATTTAAAGCTCCAGGCCCATATTTTTCTTTAAATTCTGTTTGTGATGCTTTACTTGGCGTTATAACTCCATTATCAATTACATTAAAGTCAGAATCCAACTGTTGAGTTTGAGAAGTAATATTTACCTCACCTTCTTCAACCACCCATTTGTAGCTTCCGTCATCATTCTTTACCGCTCTTATACTATTTGTGACTTGAGCAGTTTCGATCGTTCTAGAATAGGTAACATTTCCTTCATCATCCGTTTGCTTCGAAGTTGTAATAACTTCAGTATATGAAGAAACCTGCTGAACACCATCTGGATCTGTATAAAGGTCCACAGAATGTGTTTTTACCACCTCAGTATCTTCAACTTTATCCTCAGGATTCATCCCATCAGGATCAATAAACCTGATAGGGTTATCAAAAGCATAGTTATACGGTGAGTGTCTTCTCATTAAATCTGCCATTGGATCAATGGAGAGGAACCTTCCTAATTGTGGGTCATACTGCCGGGCTAAATAGTCATACCAACCTAAATCAAAATCCGTTTGCTCTTCAAATCCATTGTACTTGAAGTTGTTTGGTTTGCTGAGCGGAGCATTTGAAGACAATGCATTTATGTTCATCCCAAAAGGATAATAATGATCTTCCTGTAGTACCTTGCTCTTGGTGTGGGTAACCCTCAGGTCATCGAAGTAGACATCGTGAGAGGTGTTGCTCTCATTGGAGAGGTAGATGTAGGTGAAGCCGGCTTGTTCTACTGGTTTGGTAATCATTAGCTGCTGATGGACTCCTGAGGTGTTGCCTACCTGCTTATACCCTGCATCTACAAATCTAAAATCTTTAATCCTCGTTACAAACGAGGGTTAGGGGGAGGTTATTGGAAGCACGAAAAAGAAGGAAGGCTGTCACAGGAAGACCTCGCACAGTTTCTGGGAACAAAAGGGTCGGCCATCGGCCGCTATGAGCGTGATGAGATGAAGCCTTCCATAGAGGTAGCTCCGAAGATGGCGGATTACCTGGTGGGCAAGACGGACATAGAGCTCGACCCAAAGACCCTCAGCCGCATTCTGGAGGTGAGCAGGTTCAGTGAACAGGACAGGGAGCATATCCTATACACCCTCGATGCAATGATCAAGTCGGTGAAGCTCAAAAGCCTGTAAATGAAAAAAGCCCCACTAGGGGGCTTTGATTCATGCTATGTCTTAAGGACTAGTAAGGACTATATTGAACTCTGCCAAATGATCGTCTATCATTATACTTGTATACCAAACATGTGATAAACCCCGCAAAGGCACTGGGTTGTGATCCCCGTCATTTAGATCATCCAACATTCTTTGCTTATAGTCACCCTCCATTCCAAAAACAGTTTTTACTTCTAGTTGCTGAATAAACTCAACACAAGCAGACATAGGGTCTTTAGTGTAGAACTGATTTATATATGTTCCTAATCTAAACTCTAGAACAACTGTATATAGATTCATTGTTAGTTTCCTTTTTTCTTTTGACTATGGTTCTCTCCTGAAAAATCAGCCTGCTTTTTTAGAGTCTTCACTTGCTTTTCCTTCTTCGTAATTAACTCTTTCATCTCTGGGGTTTTATTAGGAGTACTTTTCATCTCTTCTCTTCCAACTCCTTTTTAGCCTTTTCATATTTCTCTTTAGCTATCAACTTCCTTTGTTGATTCGCATGCTTGGCATTCTTGCCACCTCCATTCTTTGCTCCTATATTTTAGTAGCAACCATACTCCCTCCTTTAAGCGTAAACTTCCTTGGCTGGGTCAGAACATCATAAACAGGATAGACCGGAGTAAGAGCCCCACTTTGCAATGGCGGAGTTCCCCATTCAACCCTAATAATAGGTCATTGTACTGCTCTTGACACAAATGTTCGAAGACAGGGGATTCATCCATGGAAGCTAATTCAGACCTTCTCTCCTCTGAAATCTCATCTAGATAAGCACTGCGGACAATCTCATTCTGATTGAATACAGTCAATAGGCCTTCTTGTACATGATAATAGTTTTCGCCAATATTTGAACAAGTGACCCCATCAACAGTCGCTGCATTTCCCTCTTGCCATAACACAGATTGGTTACCATTTTCATCGGTAAATCTATACCAATCCTGTCCGGATGGATCAATATTTATAACCGGATTGTTTCCAGCCCAATGATAAGGTGACCATTCATAAAACAGTTCGGCTAATGGGTCATGCGTAAGCGTCTTCCATAACCATGGATCATACATCCTTGCCTCAAAATTCAATAAATTCAGACCAAACTCTGCCTGTTCTTCTTTGCCCTGGTATTTAAAGCGATTTGGCTTGCTTAAAGGAGCGGATGAACTGAGGGCAGATATTGTCGCACCACCAGGATAATAATGATCTTCCTGTAGAATCTTGCTCTTGGTGTGGGTAATCCTCAGGTCATCGAAGTATACATCGTGAGTGGTGTTGCTCTCATTGGAGAGGTAGATGTAGATGAAGCCGGTTTGTTCTCTGGTTTGGTAATCATAAGCTGCTGATGGGCTCCTGAGGTGTTGCCTACCTGGTTATACCCCGCATCTACAAATTTAAAATCTTTATCGAAAAGAATGTAGTTGAGGTAGGCCCGGGGTTGGCTGGAATTGCCACTACTGCCTACAAAAATACTTGTGGCGTTGTTGTTAATGGCCCTGGAAATGTTGCTGGCTTCCGTGCCTGACGGTGCAGCTCCGGTTATACTGCTTATCAGTGTGGAGAGGGCTTAATGTTTTTAACTGATAATTGATAGCACTACCTAGCACTACCCAAATAAGATACTTGGAGTCTTAAATCTTGACACAACTTTTTCCATGTTAGAAGTACCTCTTCTGAAATCTCGATATTGAAATATGGCTTAAAGTTCAAAATCCAATTAGAAAATGTAATAAAACCTTCTTTCTTATTATCCTCTGGTAAATAGTTCCATGGATAAGTAGGGCTAACCTCAAGGTACTTCTTTGACCCCAGATTATAGAAAAACAAATTAGTCTCTCTTGACAAGAAGAGAAACCTAGTCAAATCTTCCAAGTTAGAATCACCTATTTCGATTTGCTCACTATATACTTTATCTCTTTCCAATTGAAAAGAGTAGCTCAGTGATTTTTTCAAAAACTCTGGTTCAGCTTCCAATTTATGTTTAAACAACTCGTCAATAAGCCTTTCTGAATCAACTACGAACTCTAGAATATTTGTTTCACCAACGAAGAGATTCATATTTTTATGATTGATCGTTACCTTAATCACGTCTCTAAAATCCAGATCTTTGATTTCAGGCACAAACTCAAGATTAAGCCTTGTTTCAGAGTCTAAAGGAACACTAATCATTGTCTAGCAATTTTGTCGTGTGGTTTCTCTAATTTATTTCAAATTAAAACATTTCCTTAATGATAATGTAACCCTTCCCAATTAGTCTTGAACCTATGATAAGCCCCTGGAAGATGCTCCATAAAACTACAAACCCGTTACTCTCAATAGCTATTCTTTGACCTTCTTTTCCTGCGACAGAATTATTTAAGGCTAACCGAGGGTTCAAGAAATTCAAGACGGTTCAATCTTTGTTGTTCTTCATGTTCCCATGTGTTATAAACTTTTTGCCCCGAATTAACAGGGGTAAAAACGCCTACAATAGTGGCAAAAAATGCCCCAAACCCAAATCTAACCTCTTTTTTAAAAGTTTGTCCGATAGCCCGATCTTTAATCTCTAAAAGAGTCATGGCAGTTATAAGGGTATTCCCTCCGCATGTCATAATACCCTCTTCATTCTTTGATCTTTGTATTAGATTTTACCAATTATCATATTGTTCTCAAGTCATCCAAGACTTCAAATCTGCACTGTAGATATCTCCCACATCCTGACCATTGGCTTCTATTGCTTTGGCATTGGGAATATTGGGCAAATGGGAGTTGGCTTTGATAAATTCTTCCACCTCACTTAAAGACATCAAGTTATAGTCTATAGCAAATACATAATCAGGAACTGACCCCGGAGTGGCAGTGACTTTTACTTTTTTGGATTCTATATATCCTTTAGCCAAGACATTTCCTCCAACTGATAATTTAAAGTTCGCGGAAGGTGTAACTCCTACACCAAGATTACCATCCTTATTTAATCCCATTCTCTCACTGCTTCTTCCAGCTCGAAATACTAAATCATGGTTGGTAGTAGTTCCCATTCACCCATCAGTACCAGCAAAAACAATTTCATTGTGATCCAGCCCCAAACCAGAGTCAGTGCTTCCAACCAGCAACCAAGCACCTGATAAATTTGGGGCTCCTGCAATGGTCAAGTTGCTACTCAAGTTTAATTGGCCATTGGATGCCTTAGTTACCACTTGTTTCCAATTCTGCCAACTGCCATTGTAATTATACCTCAACCATAAATCCTGTTGATTTAGCCCGAAGGCCAATTGAGCATCGTACCTTACATCTCCAAATTGTGTTTGAAGAATCGACCACCAGTTTTGTTGATTAGGATAATTGTTGGACGCAGGAGGAGCCATAGTGGTATTTATCCAGAACTTGGTGACCGCACCAATTGCATTATTAGCATTGTTAGAAGGTATTCCACGTTCTGTAGTAACATTGGTCTGAGACAAAAGAGTTGAAGAGGTCAATAGCCAAATCAAAGTCATTAATTTTTTATGATTTTTTATGCGTAAAATATCATTCAAAAAATGAAAACCAATATAAAAGCCTCTTCCAGAAATCTGAAAGAGGCTCTAACTTTTAATGCGAACCCAATATTAGGGTTTGAGATTTGAGACTTTAAAGAAACTATTCCCCTTTTAAGGTAGCGTTCAAATACTCCCTGTTCATTCGGGCAATATTCTCAATAGAAATTCCTTTAGGGCATTCCACTTCGCAGGCTCCGGTATTGGAGCAGTTTCCGAAACCTTCTTCGTCCATTACTTTCACCATATTTCTTACCCGCTCCTTGGCTTCTACTCTCCCTTGAGGAAGAAGAGCAAACTGCGATACCTTAGCTGAAACAAAAAGCATGGCTGAGGCATTCTTACATGAAGCCACGCAGGCTCCGCAGCCTATACAAGTGGCCGCATCGAAAGCTTTGTCTGCATTTGCCTTTTCTATAGGAATAGCATTGGCATCTTGTGTATTCCCTGAAGTGTTTACACTTATAAAACCACCGGCAGCCATAATACGATCGAAAGCAGAACGGTCTACTACCAAATCTTTTATGACAGGGAAAGCCTTAGCTCTCCAAGGTTCAATGTAAATGGTATCTCCATTCTTAAACTCTCTCATATGTAACTGACAGGTAGTAATTTCTCTACCCGGCCCATGTGCTTCTCCGTTAATGTACATTGAACAGCTACCACAAATACCCTCACGGCAGTCATGATCGAAGGCTACCGGTTCTTTACCTTCCTCAATAAGCTGCTCGTTCAATATATCCATCATCTCAAGGAAAGAGCTATCTGGTGAAATATCAGAGACCTGATAAGTTTCCATCTGGCCTTTTTCCTTTTGACTTTTCTGTCTCCAGACTTTTAGTGTAAGGTTTAATCCTTTATTGGCTGACATATTTCGTATATCTAGGTTCTAAATAATTATTTGTAGGAACGCGTTTTGAGCTCAATATTCTCATAAACCAATGGTTCCTTATGCAGTACAGCCTCAGAAGGCTCTCCTTTATATTCCCATGCAGAAACATAGGTGAAGTTGGCATCGTCTCTCATGGCTTCTCCATCTTCTGTGCTATACTCTTCTCTGAAGTGACCACCGCACGACTCATTTCTGAGTAGAGCATCTCTGGCAAACAGTTCACCCAATTCCAGGAAATCTGCCACACGGCCTGCTTTTTCAAGCTCCTGATTTATACCATCGGGCGAACCTGGTACTTTCACGTCTTTCCAGAACTCTTCTCGAATTTCCTTTATTTCTTCTATGGCTTCTTTAAGTCCTTTTTCGTTTCTGGCCATACCTACCTTATTCCACATTACCTTTCCGAGTCTCTTGTGGAAGTGATCGACCGACTTAGTGCCTTTGTTGTTTACAAAGAAGTCTATCCTGTCTTTCACAGCCTTTTCAGCTTCATCGAACTCTGGAGTGTCAGTCGGAATTGGACCGGTCCTAATATCATCGGCCAAATAGTCGCCAATGGTATAAGGCAGCACAAAGTAACCATCAGCCAAGCCCTGCATAAGTGCAGAAGCCCCCAAACGGTTGGCTCCGTGATCGGAGAAGTTGGCTTCTCCTATAGCATAGCACCCCGGAATAGTGGTCATCAGATTGTAGTCTACCCAAACGCCTCCCATGGTGTAGTGTACAGCCGGGTAGATCTTCATTGGGGTTTTGTACGGGTTGTCGGCCGTAATCTTCTCATACATCTGGAACAGGTTTCCATATTTCTTTTCAACTACCTGCTCGCCCATTTGTCTTATCTGCTCTTGGCTGGCATCGTGAAGTCCCTTTACATTGGCCTCCTCTTGTCCATAACGCATAATAGCCGAAGAGAAGTCCAAAAACACAGCCTCACCGGTTTCATTGGTACCTACACCATAGCCGGCATCGCATCTTTCTTTGGCAGCTCGCGAAGCCACATCTCTGGGTACAAGGTTACCGAATGAAGGATATCTGCGCTCCAGGTAGTAATCTCTATCTTCCTCAGCTATCTTAGTCGGGTCCAGTTTACCTGCTCTAATCGCCTCTGCGTCTTCCTTCTTCTTAGGCACCCAAATTCTTCCATCGTTTCGTAGCGATTCAGACATAAGGGTTAACTTAGACTGTTGGTCCCCATGCTGGGGTATACAGGTAGGGTGAATTTGTGTAAAGCAAGGGTTAGCGAAAAATGCTCCCTTCTTATGCACCTTCCAGCTGGCCGATACATTAGAACCCATGGCATTGGTGGAGAGGAAAAAAACGTTTCCGTAACCTCCTGAGGCTATTACAACAGCATGAGCCGAATGCCTTTCAATTTCTCCGGTCACCAGATTTCTGGCAATAATTCCCCGGGCTTTTCCATTCACAATCACCAGATCCAGCATTTCATGGCGATTGTACATTTTTATCTTTCCTTTACCAATCTGCCGCGACATGGCCGAATAGCACCCCAACAGCAACTGCTGGCCTGTCTGACCTTTGGCATAAAATGTTCTGGAGACTTGTACTCCACCAAACGATCGGTTGTCCAACAGCCCACCATAATCGCGGGCAAAAGGAACCCCTTGCGCGACACATTGGTCTATAATATTGGTTGAAACTTCGGCCAAACGATACACATTAGCCTCTCTTGAACGATAATCTCCCCCCTTTACCGTGTCGTAGAACAATCGGTATATTGAGTCTCCATCGCCCTGATAGTTTTTAGCGGCATTAATACCTCCCTGAGCAGCAATAGAGTGTGCTCTTCGGGGCGAATCCTGATAGCAAAATGCTTTTACATTGTATCCCAACTCGGCCAAGGTAGCAGAGGCCGATCCTCCGGCCAAACCCGTTCCCACCACTATAACATCAATAAGTCTTTTGTTGGCAGGGTTTACCAGCCTGATATTATTCTTATGCTTGGTCCACTTTTCTGCTAAAGGACCTTCTGGAATTTTTGAATCTAGTTTAGTCATTCTTCCTTACTTAGTGTGAAGTTAAATGATGGAACAAGGCAATGAAGATAAAGCCTGCCGGAATGGCAATAGCATATATATTACCTAATTTCTTTATAGCGGGAGTATATTTGGCGTGTCTTGCTCCCATCGACTGGAAGGCCGAAGCAAAGCCATGTAGCAGATGCATAGAAAGCAACACAAAAGCCACTACATAAATACCCACTCTCACAGGGTCGACAAATTTGTGAACCAGCTCTTCGTAGTAGCGAAAACTACCATCGGCCAGCAAACCAGACATATCGCCCTGAACATATTTTACATTTATTTCCGGAATCCAGAAATCATAAAAATGTAGCCCCAAAAATGCCAGCACCACAGCTCCTGAAACAATCATATTTCTGGAGAACCAGGTCGAATTGGCAGAGCCTTTATTCATGGCATACTTTACTTCTCTGGCGTTACGATTTTTAATTTCCAACACAAAACCCATTACAAAGTGATACACCACCGCAAAAATCAGCACCGGCTGCAGTACAAACTGCACCAGAGCGTTGGTACCCATAAAATGAGATATCTCATTGAAGGTATCTTTGCTCAAAACCGAGATGAAATTGATTGTGAAGTGTTGTAACAAGAAGATCATGAGGAATAGGGCTGAAAGCGCCATGGCAAACTTTCTCCCCACTGAACTACTAAAGGTATTTTTTACCCAACTCATTTAATTTCAATGGTTAAAATTCCGGTCAAAATTACAGTTCAAACGTTACCAAACAAAAGCAAATATGCTTGGAACAATTCTAAATAACAGCAACAACCCGCTAACATAGTGTGATCATACTTTGTTTGCTACTTAAGAAAAAAGTGGAGAGAATTTGCCTTAAAACTTAAGCCTGGTGACATTGCACCCAAAACAAGTGGGGTTAAAGCCTTCCTTAGGTGTGATATTACAACCTAATGACAGTTTTTTGTGTTGGAAGATATAACTTAGTGACCCTGGCGCGTTAAACTTCTTAGGCCAATAGAATCTTATGCTACGAAAAATATTTGTGCTCCTATTGCTCACTTTCCTGGCTACGGAAGCCTGGGCAACTCATATTAGAGCTGGTGAACTAACAGCAGTAAGAATATCACAGTCCAGCTTAAGATATCGCTTTACCCTGGTTATTTACCGCGACACTGAATCGTCCATTCAAGTGGGGTCGAATGGCATAATGAACTTTGGCCAGGGTAGAATTATCAGAGACAAGCCCGCACTCGAAGCCGCCTCGGTAGAAGGCCGGTTCATTATTACGCCCATTGGCCATCAGACCGAAAAAGTTACCATTTCCTGGGAACACACCTTTGATGGACCGGGAGTGTTTGTGGTGAGCTATACCGAAGAAAACCGAAATGGAGGAATCATTAACCTTGGAGGAGCAACCTCCGACAGCATTCCTTTCCACATCGAAACCGTTATCCGTATCGATCCGGGATTGGATGTAAATGGCACCCCGCAACTAACCATTCCGCCAATAGATAGAGGCTGTGTGGGAGCACGATTTATCCACAACCCTGGGGCCTATGACCCGGACGGAGACAGCCTGGCCTACAAAATGGTTGTTCCCCTGCAAGATCGCGGCACGGAGGTTATTCCTTACCTTCCGCTAGACGACCCCAGCATAAGCAAAATCCGAGAAGATGGAGGCACCCCCACCAACTTTAGTATAGACCCAATAACGGGAGATATGATTTGGGATGCACCGGAGTTTGCCGGTGAATACAACATTGCCTTTATCATAGAAGAGTGGAGATATTCTGAACTCACCGGGCGCTACGAATTGCTGGGCTACGTAACCCGAGACATGCAGATTCTCATAGAAGATTGCGACAATGAAAGGCCATTGCTCGAAGTTCCGGCAGACACCTGTATTGAAGCAGGCCAGCTGTTAGAAGCTGTTATTCGTGGAACCGACCCTGACAATAACGACATCCTCGTAGAGTCTTTTGGTGGGCCATTTAGAGTAAATTCATCACCCGCTCAGTTTTTTAACCTGCCCGATATGTCTCAAGACAGAGACTTTAGGCCGCAACCTGCCGAATACCTTTTCAAATGGCAGACTAACCTTTCGCACGTTCGAAGAAGACCATACGAAGTACAGTTTAAAATTACTGACGATCCGTTTGACCCGGATGCCCCAAACCTGACCGACTTTAAACGTTGGAACGTTACTGTGGTGGCACCGGCACCCAAAGGCCTCACTGCCAATATTGTTACCGGGCAGTCTATAGAGTTAAATTGGGACAACTACGTTGGAGGCAACCTAAACCCGAGAATCGAAATTTACCGGAGGGTAGAGAGCTACGACTTTCAGCCCGAACATTGTAACGTGGGCATACCGGCCAATTCCGGCTACGAACTCATTGACGATGTAGCCGTAAGCGAGACTTCGTATCTGGACGACAATGACCTTCGGCCCGGAGTTAATTACTGCTACCGCATTGTGGCAGAATTCCCTTTGCCTGAAGGCGGAACGAGTTACGCCTCTGCAGAAGTGTGTGTAACCATACCGCTCGATGTGCCAACCATAACCAATGTTTCGGTAGAAGCCACAGACAACACCAACGGAGAAATGTATGTGCGCTGGACCTCGCCATTAGAAATAGACCAAACCCTTTTTCCCGGCCCCTATACCTATGAGCTAATCCGCTATACCGGCCAGAATGGAGGCAGCAACAGAACCCTGCTCACTTCTACACAAGACACCGTGTTTACCGACACCGGCTTAAACACCAAAGACCTACCCTATCACTATCAGGTAAGGTTCTATGATGCAGGAAACAACCTGATTGATAGTTCTTCTACGGCCTCTTCCGTATGGCTCGATGCCTTTGGCAATGTAAAATCCATAGACCTCTCCTGGACGGCCGATGTGCCCTGGTCCAATCAGGTGCAAAGCAGCCCCTACCACCTTATTTACAGAAACAGAACAGATGCCGCGGCAGAAGATGTAGACAACTTTGTGCTCATTGACAGCGCTCTGGTTACCTCACAAGGTTTGAAGTACCACGATGATGGCAGCTTTAATGGTATAGAATTAAAAGAAGACCGAGAGTACTGCTATTTTGTGACTACCCGGGGTAGCTACGGAAATCCCATTATTCCGGCTCCCCTCATTAACGACTCTCAAAAAATCTGTGTACAGCCCAATGATGAAGAGGCACCGGAAAAACCAATCATAGACAAAGACCCCGATAATGGCAAAGAAATCATTGGACCGGACGGACCTCTGCTGATTGTTGACAATGAGAACTGCGACAGGCTAAGTACTGAACCTTGTGGTTTTGCCAACTTTACCAATACGCTTAACTGGACTGTTCAAGACACACAAAACGATATTGCCCGCTATAACATTTATTATTCGCCAACCGGTGCCGAAGCCGACTATGAACTGGTGGGAACAAGTACTCAAACCACCTTCCGACACACCGGTCTTAACTCTATAAAAGGCTGTTACAAAATTTCGGCACTAGACCGAAGCAATAACGAAAGCGAACTGAGCGATCCTATTTGTTTTGACAACTGTCCATACTACGAACTACCCAACACCTTCACCCCTAACGGTGATGGTATCAATGATACTTTCAGGGCTTTTGACCAGCCTAATGGCAAATGTCCGCGATTTGTAAGCTCGGTAGAGTTCCGGGTATTCGACCGATGGGGGGGCACAGAAATATTCAATTATACCACCCGCGGAACAGGCGAGCCCAACCTATTTATTGACTGGGATGGACGCGACAAAAACGGTGTGGAACTGCCTAGCGGAACTTACTATTATACCGCCACTGTTACCTTTGACGTATTGGATCCTTCAAAAAGGAAACAAGAGTTTAAAAACTGGGTAAAAATTATTCGATAGTGCAAAAAGACATTCTGCTTTTTGATGGGGTATGCAACCTTTGCAACAGTTCGGTCAATTTCATTATCGACCACGATCCAAAAGGTCATTTTAGGTTTGCCGCACTACAATCAGATTTTGGTCAAAAAAAGCTGAAAGAATTAGGCTATGATCAGGCCGAATTTGATAGCCTTGTGTTGCTCTCAGGTGGCAAGGTTTACAAAAAAAGCTCTGCAGCCTTGCGCATTGCCAAAAAACTATCGGGCCTATATCCTCTGCTCTATATCTTCATAATCATTCCGCCATTTATAAGACACGGGGTTTACGACATAATTGCCAAAAATCGCTATAAATGGTGGGGTAAAAGAGACAGTTGCCGCATGCCCACCCCTGAGCTAAAAGCACGCTTTGTTGAGGCCTAAGGATTTATCCTTAATTTTGTCCCCCAAATTAAATCACAGTATATGAAAGCATATGTTTTCCCAGGTCAGGGAGCACAATTCCCCGGAATGGCGAAAGACTTATACGAGTCTTCTGAAGAAGCTAAGAGACTATTGGAAAAGGCCAACGAAATTCTAGGCTTCAGAATTACCGACATTATGTTTAACGGTACCGATGAAGAACTGAAACAAACCAAGGTAACCCAACCGGCCATTTTCTTACACTCCGTTGTATTGGCCAAAATCTCCGATTCATTTAAGCCCGATATGGTAGCCGGTCACTCTCTGGGAGAGTTTTCGGCACTTGTGGCCAGCGGAGTACTTTCTTTTGAAGACGGCCTAAAGCTGGTGTCGCAAAGAGCCATGGCCATGCAGAAGGCCTGTGAAACAAACCCTTCTACCATGGCGGCCATTCTGGGTCTTGAAGATGCCGTAGTAGAAAAAATATGTAATGATATTGACGAGGTTGTCGTTGCTGCCAACTACAACTGTCCGGGCCAATTGGTGATTTCCGGAAGCCACAAAGGTATAGAGCTAGCTTGTGAAGCGGCCAAAGAAGCAGGGGCAAAAAGAGCCCTTCCTTTACCTGTGGGGGGCGCGTTTCACTCACCCTTAATGGAACCCGCTCGCGAGGAGTTGGAAAAAGCCATCGATTCGACCGTGTTTAATAAAGGAATTTGCCCAATTTATCAGAACGTTACAGCCAAAGCTTCTACAGACATTGATGAGATCAAAGAAAATCTCAAAATTCAGTTGACTGCCCCAGTGCGCTGGACTCAATCTGTTCAGGCAATGGTGGCTGATGGAGCTACCCACTTTATTGAATCGGGACCGGGTAAAGTGCTGCAAGGTCTGGTGAAAAAAATCCACAGAGAGGCTGAGGTAGATAGCATCTAGTTTGACCTTAAGAAAAAAACCAGAGAGGGTGTCACAAAAATCGTTTTAGCTTCATTCTGAAGAGCTGTCAGCCAACCAGCAAATTTTGAATGATGTTTTCTTCGATCTTTGTGTCACCTTTTTTTTGTAAACCAATAGCCTCCCTCTGCCTTTCACTTCTCAAAGGCTTAACAAAAAAATCGGCCGGCTCTGCCCTTCCGCTCATAACATGTCTATTGTGATTGACTTGCCTTTTCTGGAAATTCCTGATCAGCCTGTGTGTTGTTTGTAAGAAAAAACTCCATTGGGAAAAATAGGCCGCATTTGAAGTTTGGCCCTCCCTTACAACGACCTCAGGTAAATCCATCAAAATTAAAACTTATGAAAACGCGCTTCATTATCATCCTCCTTTGCATTGCCGGATGCCTTTCGGCACAAACCGGCAAAGTATTCGACAACCTATCCATGAAAAGTGAAATACTTAAAATGGACCGAAAGTTTGCCATATACCTTCCTCCCGACTACGAAACTTCTGAAAGAAGCTACCCCGTATTGTATCTGCTTCACGGAGCAGGAGACGATCAGACGGGTTGGGTGCAGTTTGGCGAAGTATTGCGAATTACCGATCAGGCCATAAAAGACGGAACTGCCACTCCAATGATTATTGTAATGCCCGATGCAAAAACCGGCCAAATGGGCTACTTCAATGTACCTCAAACCGACTGGCGTTATGAAGATTTCTTTTTTGAAGAACTTATGCCTTATGTAGAAAACAACTATAGAATAAAGAAAGAAAAAAGATACAGGGCTATTTCCGGACTTTCTATGGGAGGCGGAGGCACTTTTATGTATGCGATGCATCGCCCGGACTTGTTCTCTTCTGCAGCACCCCTGAGTGCCTATGTGGGCCCATTATCTATAGAACAGTTTAAAGAGCAGGTAAAACGCATGAACCTCAAAACCTCTGATGAAGAAATAGAGGCCTATTTCAAAAGACACAATGCCATTTCTTTAATAGAAGATGGGGATCCTAAACAAATTAGTTCGGTGCGGTGGTTTATAGACTGTGGTGATGACGACTTTCTTTATGAAGGCAACAGCCTGGTGCACATTGCAATGAAGAAAAAAGAGATACCGCATGAATATAGAGTTCGCGATGGAGGACACACTTGGACCTATTGGCGCGAATCTTTGCCTGTTGTACTTAAGTTCGTTTCAGACGCATTTCATCAGTATTAGACACAAGGTCTTTAATCCTGACAAAACCCAACTTTGCAATGGCCACCCCTCAAATCTAGGATTGAAAGATATCCGATTCGATTCTTTAATTATTGAAAATCAAATGGTTAAACCAAGGCTAAAAAAGTGGCTTCACATCAAGTAGAAGACACTATTGATGCTGAAACACAAACATTTGCTTCAGGTCATAAATTTCAAAAAAAAACTAAATTTAATTTGTTTAATCATATATAGATAGCTAAACTTAAGGATCGGATAAAGGATTAAAACTCATTCTTTAACTGACATTGTTTGCAAACAATAGACGCACCAGGTACACTTTCCATTTTAAAGTGTCATTGTCCACTCAGGAATTCAAGTTATTTACTAAGCTTATTAAGTTAATCACTAGTTGGTAGTTCACACTTTGGCCGATCAGGTTGTACCCAATTGCATGAAGGTTTAACCCTGAAGCTTAGACCCTGAACTACCAACATAGTTAATACTTAAAGTCAAGCAATCTATAATTAAATATCGTTCAATTTTAAATTTAATGTTATGATTAAAAGAATCAAGATGATGTTCCTCATCATTGGAGTAATATCAATTTCAGCAACTACCTCTTATGCCTTCGAGTGTGAAACTGAAGAGTTTGAAGATGGCAGTTATGTCACATATTGTGATAATTACTACATAGTTCACTCCGCTCAAGTACCGGGAGGAGGATGCTATGGCCCCGAATCTGATTGTATCTCCATACATCCATGGTAGCAATTGAACAAATTCATTTACTGGAAGCTGCTAAACACAGCTTCCAGTAATTACGGGTATTCGACCTGCAACATTTACAGAGTATTACCTAAGCATATTTGCATTGAATTATTTAAAGGATTATTTGATTTCAATTACCAGTCCAAATTCAATCCGGAATTTACCAGTTAATCAGAAATTTCAGCCTAAAAACCTAACAGCCTAAGAGGCTTATACAAATGAAGAACATTCCTTTTATTCTTTTGTTGGTCTTTTGTTTTAGTTGCACCGAAAATCAGGGTTCTAAAAAAACAATAATAAAATACAATAGTACTTTAGTAAAGTCAGACTCCCTTTCTCTGAATCTAGATTCACAAACATCTTACGAGTTCTTCAATGTAGTTTATTTCGAAAACGATTCAATAGAAGTACTATTCAACATTAATAGCTCCATAAATGGGTTTAATGTTTACGACTTAAACACAGCAAACCTTATTAGCCAGGTATCAATACCTTTCGATGGACCATTCTCAGTCAGAGACATTCAAGGCATCACAGTAAAAAGCTTGGATTCCATTTACATTTTTGGGAAAAGAGAACTAAGAAAAATTGCAGTAATTGATTATTTAGGAAACTTCAAAAGGCAATTCTCTTCAAATCACATTATTAAACTAGATGGCACTTCAGAAGAAATATTGTTCATAAATCACCAATCAATAACCAGTGCTCCAACAATACTATTTGATAATAAACTCTTCTTTACGAAGTATGGACTATTCAATTATTATTTCAAGACCAATATCAACTCGTCATATTCCGAGGAATTCTTTCTTGATTTAAATTCTTTTGAATTGAAGGAGTTGCCTATCGGGTTTCCTAAATGGTTATTAGGAAAGAGTATGCATATGTATAAAATGACTAACAAAAAAACCATCAATAATAATGGAGAGATTGTCTTTGCTCTTGCTGGTGGTGACTCAATAAGGGTTTTCAATCCTAAGGATTATTCTTTTAAAGCATATTTTGCAAAATACGATCAAGACAATAAAGAGGATGAGTTTTATTCAAAACAGCCTTCTCAAGATAAAGCACTCGAGGATGGTTTAGGTAGCTACATTTATACTCAATTAATCTATGATAAATATCGAAATGTTTATTACCGGATTCTGGAACGGCCTATAAGGTATGACCCGAATATTCATAAGAATTATTTTTCCTACTACTACAAACCCGTTTCTTGCGTCATATTGAACTCGAAATTCGATAAAATAGGCGAGTTCGACTTTGAAGAAGATGTTCACAGAGCTTATGGTCTATTTGTAGGCCGTAAAGGTTTATATGTACCAAAACTCCATGCCAATTATAAAAATCTATCGGAAGACAGGGTTGAGTATTCAATTTATTCACTGGTATCAAAATGAAAGGTAAGCTATTCTCTTTTAAATTCTGGATTGTAGTACTGTTTCTCTTTGGCTGCAGTAATGATAGTGAACAGAAACAATTGAGCGACTTCCTTTCCAACTTTGGTAAAGACATATCCAACTATCAACAAATTATTATTGTTAATGTAGATGTTTGTAATTCATGTGATAACATAGTCAGAGACTTTCTGTATTTGAATCAGGATAATGACAAACTTCTCATTATCCTCTCCTCAAACTCACAAAAGAAGATCGATATAATTATTGACCAGTATGATAATCCCAATATCCTTAAGGATGGAAAACAAGATGCAATGATAAAATACGGTCTTATAGTCAACAAACCCGTGAGTTTCACATTACAAGATAGCAAGTTCACGAAACAAACTCTGATACTAAGTGATCTCGGAAAAGTATTCTAGTAAAGCAAAATACAACCAACATCTTTCACAGACAGACTCAGCTTAAAAATGGCCTCTACAAAATTTGCAAGAATAGTAATTCTCTTACTAGTAATTCTAGGGTGTAGTACAAAAAAAAAGGTCGACCCTTCTCTGCTCAAACTGATTAATTCACCTGATCTTGTTTATGATACTTTGGCACTAAAAACTAACGATCAGGTTTTTATTGACGCTGCCAAAGTAAGAATGAACAGCACATATATTGGATTATTAAACCCACTGTCAGCATCTTTTTCACTCTACGATCAAGAAGGGAATAAATTGAATTACTTCAACACTAACAAGGTTGAAAAAAGAGGAAGCAGCAGTTATATTATTGGAGGTCAACCGGTTGATTTTATGTTCTATAATGATACTTCAGTATCATTTTTCGAAAACTCTAATAGCAAAATCACTACCTATACCCTTTCTGGTAAAGAAATAGATAGAACTGAATTTTCGGATGATGGTCAAAACGTCAGTATACCTATCCAATCTTTACTTAATACATTCTCATTTGACACCAAACAATATTTTTTCTCAAAAAATGGAATCTCCATCAATTCAGGAAGAGATAGTATCCGATATAAAGATGCTACAGGTATTCTATATTCACTTGACAAAGGGACGGGATCGCTAAAAAAACTAATGACAATAAATGACGTCATTAAACATTTGACTGAGGAAAAATTGACCTTTTTTCAAATTGGAGTTTTTGAGGGTTATCAATACCTAATTTTCAACAATGACCCTACCATATATATTTTTGATGGAAAAAATAAGTTTGAGAACGCCATTAACTTAAACATTCCCGAAATCTCATTCATCAAGAGCCTAACACTAAGACAACAATCACAAGGCTTCGGAATATCAAACTTTAGTATCTCGGAGGCCGGCTTTCGCCTTTTTTTAAACGTTCCAGAAAAGCAAGGCATGGGACCTAGGGCATTAGTAATTGACATCGATCAGTCATTTACTGAATATAAATTATTCGAAGGCCCAATTAACTTTAAGTATGTAATCAGCGATTACTCCACTGACTTAGCGTTTTATGGAATGACAGATGATGATGTTATGGAAGTCCTCATAGGCCGGATTGAATAATCCCTTGTTGAATTTGTGATCTTTTCCTCTTGAAAAAATTCCAAGCACATTTGTTCGCGTTACTTTGTTCAGCCCACAAGGGTCACAAGTAAACCCTACACAAAACATAAAATAAGAATAGCCTGAATTAAACTTCCTGATGTTCGTAAACCTCCACGGCCAGAGCATCTGGGCATTCGGCCAATAGCTGAGCCTGTGTCTTTTCCAATTTAGGGTGAAGGAATTGAGGAGCAATTTCAACCAAGGGTGCCAGAGTAAATCGTCTGTTCTGAATTTCTGGATGAGGTATTAGCAGGTTATCTTCCTCAAATACAATGTCACCGAAGTAAAGAATGTCTATATCAATCAGCCTGCTACCCCATTTCTCGAATCGCTCCCTGCCCATTTCCTTTTCAATCATATTGACAATGAAGAGCACGCGTTGGGGAGATTTTCCGGTTTCTACTTCTATTACCTGATTGAGAAATGCCTCCTGGTCTTCTTTCCCCCAGGCCGCTGTTTCATAAATCTCCGACTCCTTTTTTATGGTAATCCCGTGGCTTACAATCATTTCCCTGGCTCTTTCCAGATTCTTAGCCCTTCTCCCAATATTTGATCCTAACAAGAGGTAAATTCCCGACATGGCTGCAAATATAGGGTTTGTTATTGGAGTTGAGGTTGCCCCTAACTATTTTGCCAACTCTTAAGCAAGAATACATGAGTGAACTAAGACACGACTGGACGAAAGAGGAAATTCTTGACATCTATAACAGACCACTGCTCGACCTGGTCTATGAAGCTGCCACTATCCACAGAAAATATCACAACCCAAACGAGGTACAGGTTAGTACCCTGCTATCCATTAAAACCGGAGGATGCCCCGAAGACTGTGCTTATTGCCCTCAGGCTGCCCGATACCATACCGATATTGAAACCAACGACCTGATGTCGGTAGAACAGGTGAAAGCCCAGGCACTACGAGCTAAAGCCTCAGGTTCTTCTCGGGTATGCATGGGAGCTGCGTGGAGAAACGTGGAAGACGGCCCTGAGTTTGATCAGGTTTTGGATATGGTGCGCACCATTAACTCCCTTGACATGGAGGTATGCTGCACCCTGGGCATGCTCACAGAAAATCAGGCACAACGATTGGCCGAAGCCGGTCTATATGCCTATAATCATAACCTGGACTCTTCTGAAGAGTATTACAAAGAGATTATTTCTACACGAGGGTGGGAAGACCGGCTGGAAACCCTTAAAAATGTTAGAAAAACTAATGTTACGGTATGCAGTGGCGGAATTATAGGCATGGGCGAGTCCATTGAAGACCGTGCAGGCATGCTGGTGGCTCTTTCATCGCTGAGCCCTCACCCGGAGTCGGTACCAATTAATGCCTTGGTTTCCGTAGAAGGCACCCCACTGGAGGAGCAGGAAGTTGTGCCTATTTGGGATATGATCCGCATGGTAGCTACCACACGAATTGTTCTACCTTCTACCACCGTGAGGCTTTCGGCCGGAAGAACGGAAATGAGTAAAGAGGGCCAGGCTTTCTGTTTCTTTGCCGGAGCAGGGTCTATCTTTGCCGGAGATAAACTACTTACCACTCCAAACCCAGATGTAAACGAAGACATGGAGCTCTTTAAAATTCTGGGCATTAACCCAATGAACCCCTATGCAAAAGGAGCCAAGCCGCAACCGCTACCTGTTGAGGAAACTACTCCTCCGGAGGGCGAAAAAGTAAAATGGAGCCGACCGGGTCACAGAATTGAGAAGAACGTAGAAGCCACCAAAAAGGCCAATAAAAAAAGAAAGGAAGCCATATAGGCTTCCTTTCTTTTTGGGTTCCTTTATAGGGTTTATTTCTTACCACTCACTAGTTTTAGGCCTACGGAAAACACCAACATCTTTTGGCGTTGATCTGACTCGAAGCCTAGTACACTTTGCTTATTAATATCTTGCAAAGCACCATCATACTTTAAGTCAAGTGCAAAAAGGTTGAGCAAGTCCATACCTACTCCCACCTGATAACCAACCGTTGCTTTACGGTAGTTGTCGCTAATGTCTTGAATGGTTCCATTCAGGTTGCTCTCTGCTTTAGTAATGAAATTGAACGAAGGCCCTGCCTGAAGTCTTAGGAAAAGCAGTTTTACACCAAAATTGAATGGCACATTAATTTGGTTAAAGTCAAGATCGGCCCGCTGATTATTATTAGAAATAGTTGCCTGGGTATCGGAGAATAGAATTTCCGGCATTAGCATAACCGACTTGCGAATACCAATACGCGCAAAAACCCCAAACTGATAGCCAAACTCTGCATCGCCAGACTGGGCATTGTTCACATTTTCAGAAAGTGAAAGTTCTGTAGATAGCAAACTGAACCTGGGGCCAAAGGCTCCATTTTGAGCCAGTACCAAATGAGAAATAAATGCTAAGGCGAAAATCAAAGTAAACTTCTTCATAGTCACAAATTTTATCGCAATTACGGTAGAATCTTCAAAAGGAAAAAGGCTACCCGAAAAGCCACAGATCTAAAACGCCATTATAAACTTCATAAACGATATTTATAGTAACCTTAATAAAGCAAACCCTCCATAGCTGTAGCTATGGAGGGTTTGCTGAATTCCGGGTTGGGGATGGCTTAGAAAAGCTTAAACCCAACGGCAAACACCCACTGTGAGGTTCGCTGATCTGTATTTACTGTGGTATTGCCTACACGGATGGTTTCTCCAAACTGGCTGAGGCTACCTTCATATTTTACATCGAACACAAATTTGAGAAGGTCCAAACCAATACCAGCCTGATAGCCCACACTTGTATCTTTATAGTTGTCTTTTATGTCTCCGGCTACATCGGAACGCGAGGCGTCTGTCAAAAAGCTCAACGAAGGACCTGCATTAATTCGCAAGGGGCCCACCTTACCGCCAATCATTATAGGCACATCAATTTTGTTAAACTCAAAACTTACATCCTGATTATTTACGCTCAGTACAGACTCCGCCTTACTAAAAAGTATTTCTGGCTGAACATACAAGCCAATAACCGGTACTTTAGCACGCATAAATATTCCAAACTGATAGCCAAATTCAGCATCGCCTTCCTCCACATTTGCCACCGCATCTTTGAGCGTGAGTTTTGAATTAACCAAAGTAACTCTCGGACCAAGAGAGAATTGAGCCGATGCACTAAATCCTAAAGCCATCAGCAAGCAGATCATTACGAGTTTTTTCATTTTAAGCATTTTTAGGTGACTGAAGGAGTGTTAACCACGCCTCCTCCAACTGATTATTTTCTAAATAATTCTGAGCTAAGTTATGTAAAGCATTTACAAAACCTTCTTCATTGTTTGAAAAACGCTCTCGAATTTGAACTATTTCATGCATTGAAGAAAACGCTTCTACGGCTTCATTATCAGGCAATTTTTCAACATTTCCTAATCTCCCCAAATTGTTGCCGGTAAGCACCGAACTATTGCGGATTGCATCAGGGATCTGGTCTATCCCAATGCCCAGATTTCTGTTGGGTTTAGGGATTTCGAACAGAGCCGTACCGTTGGCTCGACAATACCAGTCTCCCCCCATTCTTGCCACAAGATCGGTCTTTCGAGGGTCGGGCTTTCCGTCTTCACCCAGCACCTCGTCTTTTACATGACCCAACAGAATTTCGCAGATTATTAAATTACCTGCCCCCGGCTCATCTCCAAGATGCACCACTTGTTTTACCTTGCACTCATAAGAAGCAATGGCCTCTCCAACTCTGGGCGGCTTTACCTTTTCAGACTTCACCTGGGTCAGCCCTGCTTTCACAAACTCATTGGTTCCTTTTGGATATGCCGTACTACTGAGAGACATCTGCTCAACAACGGCATGGCTTACAATGTTAATGACCACCTCTTCTGTTTCCAGTACATTCAGTAGTGTGTCTTTACGCTGCCCTCCTCTGGGTATGGCGGGCGAAAAAATCAATGTGGGCGGCTTAGTGCCAAAAACATTGAAAAAGCTATATGGAGCTAAATTCACCCTTCCTTCCTTATCGATGGTACTTGCCCAGGCAATAGGACGCGGCCCAATGGTGCCCAGTAAGAAGGCGTGTAAATCCGGAACAGAAAGTAACTTTGGATCGAGTATCATTTTTTAATCGCAGAAAGTAATTGATTTTTAACTTCTTTAAAGTGGAGCAATATCAACAGGGTGCAGGCCATAAAAACGGTAAGGGCTAGAATAAATAGGTAGCCTCCATCGCCCTGCACCTCTATGCCCAAAACGGTCAGGTGAAAAAAGATAGCTCCGGTAATAGTACCCAACCCCACTATGGCACCCAAACCATACCAGCGGGTGAGCAATAAAATTCCGGCCAACAGCTCTGTAGTACCCACTACATACCGACCCCAGGGTTCCATACCAATGCGGGTGAAAATATAAACCGACTCTTCGGCTCCGGTAAACTTAAAATACAGTGTCTGAAGCATAATAATTGCCGGAATAAGCCTCAGAGCCCAGTTTAGTATATTTCTGGCGTTCAACTTGTTCATTTCTCATATGTTTCAATGCCCATACGCAGCAAACTCATCTCTGCCGTAGGTATTTATCGGCCAGATGACATTTACATAAAATGAAAAAGCCTTGAACCACTGTTCACCGTGCCGTATCACCCAAAGCAGGCTTCTTATTTGGCGGGCAATACTTTGGCTCTTACTTCTCCAAAACCAACACGCACACCATTTCTTTCCGCATGTCCGCGCATAATCACTGTATCATGATCTTGAATAAACTTGCGTTCCCCTCCGCCTTTCAGGGCAATAGGTTTAGTGCCTCTCCAGGCCAGTTCCAGCATAGAACCATACTCTTCAGGAGTTGGCCCCGAAATGGTACCTGATGCGTACATGTCGCCTACCTGCATATTACAGCCGTTTACGGTATGATGGGCCAACTGCTGCAGGCAGTTCCAATACATGTATTTGAAATTGGAGTTGGTTACCACCGTCTCATCTTGTCCTTCGGGTTGAATAGCCACCTGTAAATTCAGGTCGAAGTGGTAATTTCCCTCATACTCAAGATAAGGTAAGACTTTAGGCTCTTGCTTAGGCCCAGGCACTCTAAAAGGCTCCAGCGCATCCATGGTGACGATCCATGGTGAAATGTGTGAAGCGAAGTTCTTTGCCAAAAATGGCCCTAGCGGCACATACTCCCACTTTTGCATGTCTCTAGCCGACCAGTCGTTGAAAATAACGAAACCAAAAATGTATTCTTCGGCCTCACGGGTAGAAACCGGATTACCCAAACCGTTTTCTTTTCCCGTAATAAAGGCCATTTCCAGTTCGAAGTCTAACAATCGACAAGGGTTAAAGGAGGGCATTTGTGCGTCATCGGCCTTAGTCTGTCCTTTAGGTCGATGAAAGGGTGTTCCGCTTACCACAATGGATGAAGCTCTGCCGTGGTAACCCACCGGAAGGTGTTTCCAATTGGGCATCAATGCGTTGGCCGGATCGCGGAACATGCAGCCCACATTATAGGCATGTTGTTCCGATGAATAAAAATCGGTGTAGTTGGGCACGTGCACCGGCATGCACATTTCAACCTCAGATTGCTCAAAGAAAGCCAGGTCACATACCTTCGCATCAGACCTGAGTTCCTCATTACCTGCTTCCAACAAATCGGATATTCTATTTCTTACCGCTCTGGTGGTTTCCTTTCCTAAACCAATAAAATCGTTGAGTACATGATTGGAAAAAACCTCCTCAGGAAGGTTTAGACCATCGAAATAGCCCTCTCGTTGCAATACAGAAAGGTCAAGTACTTTGTTGCCAATAGCCGTGGCAGCTCTGGGGCCAAGACTATCTGTTTTAAATATACCAAATGGTATATTTTGTATTGAAAAGTCTGAATCGGAAGGTATTTCTACCCATGATTTTAGCTTTGGATCATTTGCTTTGATCATAGTTTCTCTCCTACCATCATGCCCCGCATAGATGGGGATCTCCAACTCACTTGGGAGATTCCCGTCTTCACGGGAATGACGTTCTATTTAAGTTTATTAAAGTGTCTGTCTTAATTCCTGCTCTCTTTCAATGGCCTCGAAAAGGGCTTTAAAGTTCCCCTTACCGAAAGACTGTGCTCCTTTTCTCTGAATAATTTCGAAGAACATGGTGGGCCTGTCAAGTACCGGCTTGGTGAATATCTGCAACAAGTACCCTTCATCATCTCTATCGATCAAGATGTTCAGGTTTTTCAGTGGCTCCAGGTCTTCATCAATTTCGCCTACCCGGTCCAGCACATCGTCATAGTAAACCTCAGGAACCCGAAGAAACTCTACCCCTCTGGCTCTTAACTGAGCCACCGTCTCAATAATGTTGTTGGTAGCCACTGCTATGTGCTGTACTCCTGCACCATTGTAAAAGTCTATGTACTCTTCAATTTGCGACTTCTTCCTACCTTCGGCCGGCTCGTTGATTGGAAATTTGATTCTACCTGTTCCATTGCTCATTACCTTGCTCATCAGTGCGGTATACTCGGTAGAGATGTCTTTGTCATCGAATGAAACCAACTGAGTGAAACCCATCACTTTAGCATAGAATTCACACCATTTGTTCATTTCTCCCCAACCTACATTACCCACCATGTGGTCAATATATTTCAAGCCAACTTCCGTAGGATTGTAATCAGACTTCCACTCTTTGAAGCCGGGCATAAAGGCCCCATGATAGTTCTTTCTTTCTACAAAAATATGAACCGTTTCTCCGTAGGTATGAATACCACTTTTCACTACATAACCGTGTTCATCTTCTTCCTTTATAGGCTCCATGAATGACTCGGCTCCACGGCTTGTAGTTTCTTGCCAGGCTTTGGTGGCATCGTCTACCCAAAGGGCTATTACCTTGACTCCGTCACCATGTTTGTTAATGTGTTCGTTTATTGGCCCATCCTGTTTGAGAGGCGAAGTAAGTACCAGGCGTATCCTATCTTGCTGTAGCACATATGAAACCCGGTCTTTCAACCCTGTTTCCAGACCGGCATAAGCTACCGACTGAAAACCAAAAGCTGTTTTGTAGAAGTGAGCCGACTGCTTGGCGTTGCCCACATATAGTTCTACATAATCCGTTCCGTTAATAGGCAGGAAGTCTTGAGCTTCCTTGAATATTTTTTCTCCTGAATAGGTTACGTTATCTGTTGCCATATTCTTTTATTTACTGTTTACTTTCCTTCTTTATTCCGATGGTGAGGACACCATCGGTGGCTGCAAAGCCCATTACTACTATTCGCCAGTCTTGGTGTCTCCAATGCTCAATCCAAATGCATCTCCACCCATTTCTCGTCAGCAGATATGTTTAACACATCCTCAAGATTTAAAGGAATACAATCTTCCAAACATTCATTTCTTGTTATTCTTTCCAGAGCTAGGACACCTAAAAAAATGGTCATGTCGAACTTTGTTTGTCCGTCTTGTCCAATCCATGCTGTGGTTTCAATAACCTTTTCGATTAACAACTTTTGAATGCTAATCTGATCAGGTAAGACACCATCACACCAAAAATCCTTTAAATCAGGATCATTGATTTTACGCAATGCTTTAGTTAAAGCATATTCAAGCTTATCGCAAAACGATTGATCAAAATGTTTATATGTAGCGATTACCTCCATTGAACTTTAAACCCCAAAACTTGAACTATTCCAACCACGACTTATGATAGTCCTTTGTCAGAATCTTCATTGCTTCTTCAGTGACCATTAGTGGTTTGAAGGTATCTACCATTACCGCCAATTCTTCCGTTGACTTTTTACCCAAACTGCGCTCCATAGCTCCCGGATGCGGGCCATGCGGTATACCGGCCGGATGAAGCGTAATCATTCCTCGCTCAATATTGTTTCGGCTCATAAAATCACCATCCACGTAGTACAACACCTCATCCGAATCAATGTTACTGTGGTTATAAGGGGCTGGTACTGCTTCAGGGTGGTAGTCATAAAGCCTGGGCACAAATGAGCAAACCACAAAAGCATCGGTTTCAAAAGTCTGATGCACGGGTGGCGGCTGATGTACTCGTCCTGTAATCGGTTCGAAGTCATGAATAGAGAAGGCATACGGATAGTTGTAGCCATCCCAGCCGACCACATCGAATGGATGCGTGGCATACACATATTCATGAATCATTCCCTGCTTCTTCACCTTAATGATGAAATCTCCTTTTTCATCATGCGTTTCCAGGTCGGTTGGTCTTCTCAGGTCGCGCTCACAATAAGGGGCATGCTCCAATAGCTGACCAAACCAGTTTCTGTAGCGCTTGGGTGTATAAATAGGCCTGTGTGACTCGACTATAAAGAGCCTGTTTTGCTCAGTTTCAAAGTCTATCTGATAAATCATTCCTCTAGGAACCATCAGGTAGTCTCCATAACTAAAGCTGAGGTTACCGAGTAAGGTTCTTAGGGTTCCTTTACCTTCATGAATGAAAATCAACTCATCGCAGTCGGCATTTTTATAGAAATAGTCTCGCAAAGACTTCTGTGGAGCAGCCAGTACAATATGGCAATCATTGTTGACCAACACCGGTGTCCTACTTTCCAGATAGTCGGCTTTTGGTTCTACAGAAAAACCTTTTATGCCCAGTGCCAGCATATTTTTCTCTACCGCAACCTTGGGCGAAACATCATATGACTTGACGACTTCTTTTACCTGAGTAGGGCGGTGTACATGATAGAGCAAGGAAGACATACCATCGAAACCAATGGTGCCGAATAACTGCTCGTAGTAATAACCTCCTTCCGGTTTTTTGAAAGTGGTGTGCCGCTTATGCGGTATTTTTCCAAGGTGATGATAAAATGGCATAGTTTACCTTTTATTGTTCTTTAACCATCGTTCCATCCCGATACTTATCGGGTTATTTCGGAATCTGTTGATCAGGATCCTGATCCCGAAGTCTCGGGACAGGATGACGTTCTGTATTATTACTCCCTACCAATTTCTCCCCTCCAAGGGAAGATATAGAGGGTGAAAGGGATTAAACAAGCTGCTTCAACGAATGCTCTAAAGCTCTTTTTGATATTCCTGTTTTCTTATCAGAAATACCATAGACATTCTGAAGCGCCTTTTCGATTACCTGCGAAGTATCACTAAAAATCGCTTCATCGGTAAGTGCTACTCCTCTCTCCATAAGATACGCAAAAACGCGCGCCATTCCACAGTTGGCAATAAAATCAGGAATTACAGAGAGGTTGTTATCGGCATACAAGCCGGTTTCACCAAAGAATATTTCAGGGTCGTTGAATGGAACATTGGCACCACACGAAACAACCTCGAGCTTGGTATTGATCATACGATTTACCTGTTCGCGAGTAATCAGCCTTGAGGCCGCAGCGGGAACAAAGATTTCAAAATCCAGATCCCAGATTTGCTCGTTTATCTGCTGATACGGGATCATGTCTTTGGCAACCAATTGATTTCCTTTTCTATTAAGAAAAAGCTTTCTGATTTCTTCGAAAGAGAAGCCTTCTTGCTTAAGCACTCCTCCTTCCCTGTCGATAATTCCTACTACAGAAACTCCCATTTGAGCCAGATAAAAGCCAGCCGCGGCTCCTACATTGCCCCAACCTTGAATTACTGCTCTTTTCTGCTTATAGTCTCCACCCCAAATGTTGTAGTAATGATGCACGGCTTCGGCCACTCCATAGCCAGTAATCATATCGGCAATTTTGTACTTGCGAGTCACATCGGGCGAAAAGAATGGGTTCTCGATTACCTTAACCACACCATTTCTCAGTTGGCCTATTCGGTTAATCTTTGAGGCCTCGTTGGGCTTGAAGTGCCCATTAAACACGCCTTCCTGAGGGTGCCATATTCCGGCCTCCTCTGTCATGGCTATTACTTCATGTACTTCATCCACATTAAGATCTCCACCGGTGCCATAGTAAAACTTAAGCAATGGACTAACAGCACTAAACCACCTGCGCAACACTCCTTCTTTTCGCGGATCGTTAGGATCGAAATTGATCCCTGATTTAGCTCCACCTATCGGAGGACCTGAAACGGTAAACTTCACCTCCATGGTTTTGGCCAGCGACTCAACTTCACGCTTGTTCAACCCCTTCCTCATCCGGGTGCCTCCACCGGCAGCTCCGCCTCGCAGTGAGTTTATAACCACCCAACCTTCGGCCTCAGTTTCCGGGTCTTGCCATTCAAAAACGATCTCCGGTCTTTTCTCCTCAAATCTTTTTAATAAATCTTCCATAGGTTTCTTCTCCACGTCATCTCCGCTTAGGTGAAAACCCTCATTAATTGACGAGCCTCCTGTTTTCACGGGAATGACGAAAACATAATCCGCACAAATCTATGCAGAAGTTAATCTGTTAATACCAATCAACCAATCAGATTTAAATCTTTGGAAAATTATTCTTCTAAAAGACTGATTAAAAGAAAAAGTCAATTATGATTTTCTAAATTCGCGTGTATTCCAGAATAAAATTCTATGCTTAAACTTGACGCAGTAGACATCAAAATTTTAGAAACCCTCCAAACGGATGCACGAATTACTACCAAAGCCCTGGCCGATCAACTCAACCTTTCGACAACACCTGTATTTGAACGGGTTAAGCGACTGGAAAGGGAAGGCCTCATAAAACGATATGTTGCTCTGGTAGACAACAAAAAATTGGGGCTACGACTAATTGCCTTTATTTCAATTAGCCTTACCAAGCACTCACGTTCTTACCTGGAAAAATTTGTAAACGAGGTCAGTCAATATCCGGAAGTTATGGAGTGTTATCACATTGCGGGAAATTTCGACTTTTTGCTGAAAGTGGTAGTCAAAAGCATGGATGTGTATGAGTCTTTTATACTTACCAAACTCTCTACTATAGCCAATCTTGGGCATGTTCAAAGTTCTTTCGTACTTTCAGAGAATCTGCACTCTACTGCTTATAGAGTATCGGCCCATTAACATGAACCCAAATGCTTGCTTTCTTACGCTCTATTAGACGCAAAAACCTGAAAGATTCGAAACTTAGGGGATATCTTGTTTATGCTATTGGCGAAATTGTTCTGGTGGTTTTAGGTATTCTAATTGCCCTAAGCATTAATAACTACAATGAAGGGCTCAAAAGGAAAGACAAAGAACTTGAGATTCTCAAGCAGTTAAAAGATGAATTCAAGCTCAACCAGTCTCAGCTCGAAGAGAAAATCTTGATGAGAAATGAAGGACTGGAAGCAGCATCTCAAATTCTGTCGTATTTCGACAACAAACAGACGTTTGATGAAGCCGGTTTCTACCAAGCGCTCTGGAAGCTGGTCAGAGATCCCACATTCGACCCCATTGAAAATGACATCGTTGGAACTGAAAACCTGCGCATGCTAACCAATGCCGAAATTATACAGCAACTTTCCAGATGGTCTTCTGATGTCTATCAGGTTCAAGAGCTGGAACTAGAGTATCAAAAGTTCAGGAGTTCACAACTTAGCCCTAAGCTCAATGCCCTGGGTTTAGGCAGAAACCTACAAAATGAGCTCTGGAAAAATGGGTACACACCTTTGGAGGCCTTAGACAAAAGTGCCAACTACAAGCAAAATATTGGCGAAAGCCATTCCAAAATAAATTACGACAAGGTATTGAGGGATGTTGAACTGGAAGGAATGGTTGCTACCTCTATTACCTTCCATAGAATCACCAACCTTCAATCGGACTATCTGAGAAATGTCATTGCCAAAACCCTTGAATTGATCGACTCAGAAATTGAAAGGTTTTAGAAGGTCGAATGATATTCCTTCGTACTTTCAGAGAGCTTCATTCTTCGGCTTATATAGCAAACTAATGATAGACAACATCAATAAAGTCAACTGGGAAAATCCTGACCCTGTCATTTCTTATTTTGAGGAAAACCAAATCCAGGTTTTAAATCATATCTGGGGAATTTCAAGTCAGGATTTTGAAAACCTTAAATTTTGCGTGCATTACATAAACGCATTGTATCAGAAGGCACACTATTCAAAATGCATGGAGTTTATCGAAAAAACTGAATCCGCTGTTTCCAGAATAGACAATCATGATTTAGATGACCTAAAGCGTCAAATCCTATTTGTTAAGGGAATGATTCTTAACCGGACAAAAAAGTATAAAGAGGCCGAAGCTTTATTTATTAAGCTTGAAAAAGAAGACCCAGATCATCATTACTATTCTCAATGGAGAATAAATTCAAAGTCCAAGAGATATTCATGGCTTATAACCGCATGTTACATTCTTGTTGCTATCTTCTATCTCGCTGATGTTGTTTTTGACCCTGCAGGATTTTCACTGATACTAACAGCTTTTATACTTTTCATATTAGCATTTTCTCTGCCCTATATTTTAAAAAAGTATCTTAAGTAAATTGCCAAAATGACTGAAGTAAAATCTTCGTTTAGCGCATTGCCAGCATTTAATACAATATTTCACTACAGATATAAAGCCTTCAACTGGGTTATTAGGGCAGTCCTCCTTCGTTCTATTGGTCTCACAATTATCTCATTTGTGGTTCTTTTTATATTTCAAAATACCATAACCGTAGACCTAGTCTTTATAGCTATTCTTTCTGCATTTTTGGCCATATTCACCTTACCCTCCGTCCTACTAATCTCCCAACACCTCTCGCAAAGTGATATTAGGGAAATGCAAATCAATTTCAAGTCGAAAGAAGTTCAGTTTAGAACAAAAACCGGCCAAAGAATCCGTGTAGGGAAAGATGAAGTTAAGCACTCGATTTTCCACATGAACCTCTATCACAAAAATAAGATGGACGGCAATAGTAGAAGGCCAACCTTTCATGCAGACCTTGGCTATTGGGAATTGCAAACCATATCAGGGAATACCTATCTGATCTCTTCACTTCTTGGCGATTTTCTCACCTATACTCCAGTATATCCCACTAAATATACTTTCAGGCTCTTCCCTGTAATGCAAAAAGGTAAGTTTGAAAAGGCAGTTGAATTCACTGAGTATGAAAGGATAAAACCCAAAACCTCGGCTGAGAAGCTCAAGGGTAAATATATTATGAAATCAGATGTTGAACTGGAATTGATACTAGCCAACAAGAAAGATTACCAGAAGGAAGCTGTTTTAATTGCAGACAAAATATTGAAGAGTCGGAAATCCAATACCAATGCAAATACCTAATCAGTTTCTATCCCAAATTATAGAACTCCTACCCAACGAAGCTGAAGCATTCTTTCAGTCTTTAAATACTGATTCCCCCACAAGCATCCGCCTTAATCCATTAAAGGAGTATGCGGACCAATTGGAAGGTGACAGAATTCCATGGGCAGAAGATGGGATTTATCTACCGGAACGCCCTTCATTCACTCTAGACCCTGCCTTTCATGCCGGAGCTTATTATGTGCAGGAAGCCAGCTCTATGATTTTGGAGGAAATATTGAAACAAGCGGTTAATCTGAATGAGAATCTTTTGGCGCTCGACCTATGTGCTGCGCCTGGTGGAAAGAGCACCCATATTCAAAGTTTGTTGAGTGATGGCAGCCTGCTGGTGTCCAATGAGGTGATCAAAACCCGGGCAAATATTCTAGCTGAAAATCTCACCAAATGGGGCTTTCCTAACGTGGTGATCACCAATAATGACCCTTCTCATTTCGACAGGCTGAATGTGCAATTCGATGTAATTGTGGTAGATGCACCCTGTTCTGGCGAAGGGCTGTTCCGCAGAGAACCCGAAGCCATGAATGAATGGAGTCCTGAAGCCGTAAAACTTTGCGCGACCCGCCAGCAGCGAATTCTGGCCGATATTTGGCCGGCATTGAAACCAGGCGGTGTACTCATTTACTCCACCTGCACCTATAATTCGCTGGAAAATGAAGAAAATCTAGAGTGGTTAAGTGAGCAACTAGATGCCGAAGGTATTTCCATTAACCTAAACGATGACTGGGGGTTTGCCGAAACCGAAACTAGGGGCATTAAAGGTTTTCATGCCTATCCGCACAAAGTAAAAGGTGAGGGTTTCTTCATTGCTGCGGTAAGAAAAAACGATGGCTTTGAAAAGAAGCTCCGAAAGCAGAAGAAGCCCATGAATTTTGCTTCGAAACAGGAAATTGGAACTGTCAGCCAGTGGCTGAAGGAGCCTGAACAATTCGACTTCATCAAACACAACGACCTGTTCATTGCCCTTCCTAATCAATGGAAAGAGGTGATTCATGACATCAACTCCAACCTCTACATTATTTCAGAAGGCATAGACATTGGCCGATTGAAAGGGAAAAAACTAATCCCTAACGAAGGACTGGCATTTTCAACAGCATTGGATCACAATCAACTTTCAACCTTTGAGCTGAACCTGGAAGATGCCCTGAATTACCTTCGCAAAGAGAATTTCAACTTTGAAGCCATGAACAACGGCTGGAACCTGATTACTTTCCAAGGCCTGGGACTAGGCTGGGCCAACCGTATTCAGCAACGGGTGAATAACTACTACCCTACGAATTGGAGAATCAGAATCAGTTCATAACTGATGATTCATAGTTCATAGTCACCAAAGTTCACCATGAGCCATGAACTATGTGAACTATGAACTATGAACCAAAACGAACGAATCTTCCAGCTTCCAGCTTCCAGCTTCCAGCTTTTCCCCCTATTTTTGCACCTTCATTTTAAGCAGTACACTTTTATGTCACTTTCAAGCAAATACGAACCGCAAAAGGTAGAAGACAAATGGTACAAACATTGGATGGATAAAGGCTATTTCAAAGCCCGGGTCAATCCGAAAAAAGAGCCGTTTACCATAGTCATTCCGCCTCCAAACGTGACGGGTGTATTGCACATGGGCCACATGCTCAACAACACCATTCAGGATGTACTCATCCGCAAGGCCCGAATGGAAGGCAAAGAAGCCCTATGGGTACCGGGTACCGACCACGCTTCTATTGCTACCGAAGCCAAAGTGGTAAGAATGCTTCGCGAAAAAGGAATCAAGAAATCTGATCTGACCCGCGATGAATTCATGAAATACTCCTGGGAATGGAAAGAAAAGTATGGAGGAATTATCCTTGAGCAGCTAAAAAAACTGGGCGCTTCCTGCGACTGGGAACGAACTGCTTTTACCATGGATGATGCCTATTATAAGGCAGTTATTCGGGTTTTCGTAGACCTGTACAAAAAAGGCTACATCTACCGTGGATGGAGAATGGTGAACTGGGATGTTGAAGCCCAAACCACAGTTTCCAACGAAGAGGTGATTTATGCGGACAAAGAAGAAGTTTCTAAACTTTATAAGGTTCAATACAGCATTAAAGACTCTGATGAGAAGGTGATCATTGCCACCCAACGCCCTGAAACTATTTTGGGTGATACGGGTATTGCCGTAAACCCTAAAGACGAACGCTTTAAGCACCTAATCGGAAAAAAAGCTCTAGTGCCGTTTATTGGTAGAGAAATCCCCATTATTGGCGATGATTACGTAGAAATGGATTTTGGTACCGGATGCCTCAAGGTAACTCCGGCTCACGACCCTAACGACTACGAAATAGGTCTGCGCCATAACCTGGAGGTGATAGATACTATCAACCTTGATGGCACCCTGAATGAGAAGTGTGAAGTACCGGCTTACGTAGGCATGGATCGATTTGCCGTTCGCAAACAGATCATCAAAGACCTGGAAGAAGCCGGTTACCTTATGGGCTTTGAGGAATTTACCACCAAAATAGGTCGTTCAGAACGCACAAATACGGTGATTGAGCCTAAGCTCTCTTTGCAGTGGTTCATTAACATGAAGGAAATTTCCAAAACTGCTCACAAGGTGGTAATGGACGATGAAATTGAACTACTCCCATCTAAGTTTAAAAACACCTACAACCATTGGATGGAAAATGTAAAAGACTGGTGTATTTCGCGCCAGCTCTGGTGGGGACAAAGAATTCCTGCATACTTCTATGGCGAGGGCGATGACGATTTTGTGGTAGCAGAAAGCCTGGAGGAAGCTGTAGAATTGGCCAGAAAGAAATCGGGAACTAATGACCTGACTGCCTCAGACCTGCGTCAAGACGAGGATGTACTCGATACCTGGGCGTCTTCATGGCTATTTCCAATGGCTGTTTTCGATGGTTTTAATGACGACTGCTTCGACAAAGAAACGGGCAAAATCATCAAAGGAAAAAACGCTGATCTGGATTACTTCTATCCTACCTCTGTATTGGTTACAGCACCAGAGATTCTGTTTTTCTGGGTGGCCAGAATGATTATTGCCGGCTATGAATACATGGACGACAAGCCCTTCAAACATGTATACCTAACCGGTATTGTAAGAGACAAGCAGCGCAGAAAAATGTCTAAGTCACTAGGCAACTCTCCTGATCCGCTCGACCTGATTCGCGACTATGGAGCTGATGCCGTTCGCACGGGTATGCTGTTCTCTTCCCCAGCCGGAAACGACTTGCTATACGATGAAAAACTTGTTGAGCAAGGCAGAAACTTCGCCAATAAAATCTGGAATGCTTTCCGTTTAGTAAAGGGCTGGGAGGTAAAAGGCAATGCTACTCCGGGAGAAAATACCATAGCCATACAGTGGTTCGACTCAAGATTCAATGAAACATTGGCCGAAATTGAAGACCATTTCAGCAAGTTTAGAATCTCCGATGCCCTTATGGCCACCTACAAGCTCATCTGGAACGACTTCTGCTCTTGGTACCTCGAAATGATTAAACCCGCTTACGGGCAACCCATCGACCCGGCTACCTACGAGGTAACGCTCAACTTCTTCGAAAAAATCATGAAAATTCTGCATCCTTTCATGCCATTTATTTCTGAAGAAATATGGAGTGAATTGAGAGAAAGAGGTGAAGAGCAAGACATCATTGTTTCTGCATGGCCGGTAATGGGGGGCATCGATGCCCAACTCACCAAAAATGCTGAAACTGCATTTGAACTGATTTCGCAAATCAGAAACGCACGCAGCAGCAAAGGCATTTCTCCCAAAGAAACTCTCGACCTGTACATACGGGCCAAAGAGCAAGAAGCCTACCAGCGCTTTGCCGGGGTAATCACTAAACTTGGTAATATTGGCGAACTCCGATTTACCGAAGAAAAGGTAGACAACTTTCTGAGTTTTGTCATAAAGTCAGACGAGTTTTACCTGCCCCTACCGGAAGGCTCAATTGATGTTGAAGCCGAAAAAGCTGAAATAACCAAAGAACTGGAATATACCAGAGGGTTTCTGAACAGCGTAATGAAAAAACTCAGCAATGAGAAGTTCGTCAATGGAGCTCCTGAACAAGTAGTTGCCAATGAGAAGAAGAAGCAGGCCGATGCTGAATCTAAGATTAAAGTATTGGAAGAGAAACTGGCTTCCCTCAGTTAAAAAAGAAAAACTTGAGAGGTGGCTTCTGGAAGTCATCTCTCAAGTTCTAGTATATCCCTGCCTATTTAAAAATCACTGAGGGCTGTCCATATTTAAAGTGGAACGGAGCAACCTGCTTTTGAGCGTCTGTAGCATTCACCTGTCGGTTATCCCAATACTTCACAAACCTTAAGGCTTCTTGTGGACGTTCGAACACCATAATAATGTCGGACCCACCGAAAGCAAAATAGCCAAACTCATCGCCTTTGTGCACAATAGCACCATTTTGCAATTCCATGTGCACTGAAGACACCTGTGCCATTCCAATTGGAATAGTAGCAACTAAGCCTACATCACCAGCACCACTACCCGCAGTATCTACGATAATTACCCCTCTGGCTTGGGTAAACTCATAACCATCTCCGGCACCGTCAGGAGCATCAAACTGGTTGTCGGTAATCTCTACATTCAAGAAAACATTGCCATGCACTTTTTGAGAATCTACCACTTTACCAGCCACAGGAACATGAAAACGGTGGTAATCAAATGGATTCAAGAAGTAATGGACAAACGTACCTCCGTAAAAACGCTCAGCCAATGGACTGTTATTTAACAATTGCTGTACAGTACCAATGGTATGTGTATGCTTCAAAGTAATACCTTCCGCATTGGACAACGGCTCAACCACATTGCCCTGATCGTCAATGTTATAAATCGCCTTAAACGTGCAGTCAGCTGGCGAGCAGACAATGGTATTATCATCAGGTGCCGCTACCGGACGCATAGGCTGCAGATTAGGTTCAATTGAATTCAGTTGCCTGAAGAAAAACTTATTGAACGTAGTCCAATTGGGTTTGTCGTCCGAATAATCCGGAAGGTTATACATCACATCATCTTCAAAAGACTTAAGAGTTTCCGGAGTCATAGAAGCAGGAGTGTCCAGGAAGCTTCCCCAGGCATTGGCGTACTGATCTAACCATTCAGCAAAACTGAAATCATTAATTTTACTCTTATAGTCTTGTAAAGTAACTTTAGCACCACCTACTTCGGGGCCTTGATCGACCAACCAATAAAACTGGCAGAGTCTATCATATACCTGCTGGCTGTAACCGTTTTGTTGATCATTATTATTCCAGGCTGTGTAGCCAGGCACTTGGTTCTCTGAAGGAATCACTTCTGCAAACGTCTTGAGGTACTTTAAATAATCCTCTGATGTTGTCGGCCAAGCGTTGTTGTCATACAGCTTATTCAATGCATCATAAAGGTCTGCATTGAGTTTACCATCCGCAGCATTCTCTTTTGCGGCCTTGAGCGATAGAACAAGTGCTTGAGCAAAGATCTTGTCGTCACTGATTTGTTTTTTGAGGCTAGCAATAACCTCTAAAGATTGATATTCCATTTGTGTGTGTTTTAAGTTAATAACGAGATAAAGCTACGCAATGCTTTTTTTAAATAGACAGGCATAACTACTTGATTCCCAGATCAAGTAATACAACCTACTTTGGGAGTGAATCTGTAATTAATGAGTATAAACTAAGAAAAAGCAGCCTTCAAGAGCTGCTTTTC
This sequence comes from Roseivirga sp. UBA1976, assembly GCF_002336325.1. Lineage (NCBI taxonomy): Bacteria > Pseudomonadati > Bacteroidota > Cytophagia > Cytophagales > Roseivirgaceae > Roseivirga > Roseivirga sp. UBA1976. Next base: position 40,976 of record NZ_DDDQ01000125.1, read on the forward strand.
ATATTTTCTTCCATTTCAATTTGAAACCTAGTTTTTAATTTATTATAATTATTCGATTTTTATTTTATCTAAAAATAATAAACATGCAAAAACTCATTCTATCATCACTCTTTACTTTTCTGCTAACTCCGGCCTTTTCGCAAATCAACTGGTACAAAGATTATGAACTTGCCAAGAGCCAGGCAAAAGCTCAGGGAAAACTTCTAATGATCGATTTTTGGGCTATTTGGTGCGGCCCTTGCAAGAACATGGACTCAAAGCTCTGGTCTTCTGAGGAAATGTTGAAAATGGCCGATAAGTTTATTGCTTATAAAGCGGATATAGATTTTGAGGTGTCTTTGGCCATGAAGTACCAGGTAAAGGGCATACCAAGGGTAATTTTTATTACGCCTGACGAAAAGATAGTTTGGGACAGAACGGGCTTTGCTTCCAGCGATGAATTTTTGACTTCCTTTGCACATTTACCCACAGACTTAAACGCCTTGTTTAGTGCGATCGAAGCCAACGAAAAAGAAGAGTCTCAGCTATCCTATCTGCGGCTGGGAGAAGCCTACAGCCAAGTGGCCAGGGAGATAGAGTCGGAACAAGTGGCCAACAACTTTTTTAAACTTAGCAACGAACACTTCAGAAAGGCAGAAAAAGGGGATGACGCAACTATTTCTCAGTTGGCCGAGCTGAATCAAATACTGAATGTGGCACTCGGGGGCAATACCAAAAGAGCATTAAAAAAACTGGAAAAGGTAGACAATCCGGAATCTGAAATTACCAGAGACTTTATTGCTTACGTGCGTGCCTACTGCTATAAGTGCAATGGGCAAAACGATGAGTTTCAAAGAGAAAAGTCACAGATAAAAGACGAAAAACTGGTTGCCGAGTTAGATAAGAATAATTAGCTCGCTTTATACCATTCTACTTCTTTGGCCAGGTCTTTAGAAAGCTCAATATCGGTTTCTAATGCTTTAACATTGCCGTCCATTCTAGCTTGTAAAGCTTCTTGAATCTCCTTCTTCACCATTTTACGATATGGGAGGAAGTGCTCCATAAAGACCGCAAAGGTGAAGAAATTGCCAATTCCTCCGGGGTTCTTCTTAAACATCAAGTAGAGATACTTCCAGAAAACAAAACGGGTGCTTCTTATAAAACCAAGCTTAAAGAGCATTTTTAACCCAAACAAAACCCCTTTAAAATCAAAGTCCGTCTTATGCCTATTTTTAAGCTGCGCCCTAAGCTCCGGATCGCTGTGAACCCTGGCCTGACCAACCATCATAAAGTGATCAAAAACCCGCTTAAGGTAAACCTTAGGATCGTATAACTTCCAAAAAGCCTCTACATATTCTTTGGCTATATCTTCAATCGGACGGGTAGGAACAAAATTCAGCAGGGTTGTCTGATTCAAATTAGCATCGTCCAGAAGCCTGCCATTCTCCTTCAGCCTGTCCCATAAAGCCGTTCCCGGAAGTGCCTGCAGCATACTGAAAGTTACTCCCGGAATAGCGTTTTCGGTAGCGAATTGAAAAACCCTTTCCCCGGCCCCCTTCTTTTCATCGTCAAAACCAATAATGAACCCGGCCATAATTCTCAGACCAGACTTAGCTATCTTCTCCAAAGATTCATTCATGGGCTGGCGATTATTCTGATGCTTGAGTGTAAGGGTTAAACTATCTGTATCGGGGGTTTCAATCCCAATAAAAACAGTGGAAAACTTACTCATTACCATTAGCTCCAATAACTCATCGTCATGAGCCATATCTATGGAAGCCTCGGTAGTAAAGCTAAACGGGTAGCCATTTGTAGTTTGCCAGTCTATCAGTTTTTCGAGAAAAGGTTTTACCGTGCGCTTGTTACCAATAAAGTTGTCATCCACAAAGAAGATTCCTCCACGCCACCCCAGTTCAAAAAGAATATCCAGCTCGGCCTGTACCTGACTGAACGTTTTGGTTCTGGGCTTTCTGCCATAAAGAATGATGATGTCGCAAAACTCACAGCGAAAAGGGCACCCTCTGGAATACTGTATGGCCATTAGAAAGTAAGCATCCAACTGCAACAAGTCATATCGGGGCACCGGGCTCAAAGTTACATCTGGCTTATCTTTAGACCTGAATATGCCGGAAGCCTCACCCCTGCTCAGAGCATCTACAAAAAGGCCTATCGTATACTCTCCCTCATCCAATACCAGAAAATCGGCACCAGCGTCAAGCATGTCGTTGGGCAGAGAAGTAGCGTAAGGGCCTCCAACTGCCACCGGCTTACCCCTTCTCTTAGCCTCTCTTATCTGCCCTAAAAAATCCTCCTTTTGAGCGATCATTCCGGAAAACATGACCATATCGGCCCACTCCCAGTCTTCTTCCGTCACAGATTCAATATTTCTGTCTCTCAATTTGAAATTCCATTCCTGAGGAAGCAGAGCCGCAACAGTAACTAAACTAAGGGGAGGCATAAAGGCTTTTTTACCCATGCCTTGCACAGCCTTTTCAAACGACCAGAAACTTGTGGGAAAAATAGGGTAGCTAAGCAGTACGTTCATAAGTATTATAAAGGTTGAAAGCGGACACCCCACTATACCTACCCTACTGACTGGCCCGATTTGAATATGCTAAATATTCACCTCTTAAAAAAGTATCAACCACTTATTTAGATCGAGCGGAAATGACCCCAACATCCCGGGCATGAGAGGTGTGCTCAGAACTTCTTACACCGGCTAATAGCAAATATCTAAGGAAGACAAAACATAAAACGCACCAGATGTTTATTGGTAAATAAGACAAAAGAAGCATCTGAAAACTAGATGCACATGGTTACATGCGATACTTAGCCCCCTTCACCTGTCTACTGTAAATATTGACCAACATTTTCTGGGGAGCTCCCAGGAAGAACAACACGAACACCAGCACATTGATTACATTGGTTTTGAAGTAGTTATTCTGCTCCATTTTACGAGCCGAGATAATTACCTTTTGAGGCATAATATGAATTTTGCCATACTTACGAGCCCTCAACAATATCTCATAATCTTCCATAATCACTATGGTTTCATCAAACCCTTCAATGTGCTTAAATAGCTCACGGGTTATATACAGAGTTTGGTCTCCCCCCTAAAAAAAATGCCCTGGTATTTAGAAAGACTACTATTGAACCTGAGTCCCTTCACGGGTCTATCGAAAGCCACTTGATAGCAACCGTAGCTAAATCCACCGGCCACAGCCTTTCTAATATCCTCAACAAAGGTATCCGGCACCGTCAGGTCGGCATGCACAAAGTAAAATACATCGCCCGTAGCCCTGGCCGCTCCGGCATTCATTTGTACCGATCGACCGGGAGCAGAATCAATCACCTGAGCACCGGCTTTTAAAGCAAGCTCTCGGGTATTATCCGAACTCCCCCCATCTACCACAATTACTTCCAAAGCAGAGTCGTTGCCTTTATGAAAGAGCGACTTCACCTGACTGTAAATAAGGTCTGCTTCGTTGAGTGCAGGAATGATTACACTAATTTTCTCTTGCATGGCTTAGATACGAAAGGCAGCCCCGGTTTAGATGAGGTTGAGTTCATGTTTTTAAATCTATATCTACAGGAACATTTCCTGTACTGACCTGTTCAATAAATATGATGAAAACCAACGAAAAAACACTTTCAACTGTCATGCAGAAGCTACATGAGCAAGGCTTCACGGCACAGTTTGCTTTACAAAAAGAAGAAGTAGAGGTATTAGGCCGGGGAGATAAATTTCTTCCAACCCAGTTAAAAATAGTAGCACGCTATCACTTTGACGGAATGACTAACCCGAGCGATGAAGCCGACTTATTCGCCATTAAGGCACAAGATGGCACTCAGGGTACACTTGTTGTTTCCGGCCAGACAGAACACCACTCCACTCTACAAAAAATTCCCATTGAAGAGGAGAATTAAGTAGATTAGGGTGTGAAAAAGATTGCGATACTACTGTTTGTAGCTCTTTTGAGTTGTGAACCGAAAGAGCCCTGGCTTACCGGTTTCGAAAAACCGGAAATGAACCCCATCTTAAAAGCCGATAGTACCTATACCTTTTTAGACCCACTAACCAACAGCCCGGTGGCCTGGCAAAAGGCCGATGTTTTTAACCCGGCTGCGGTAGTAAAAGACGATACGGTGTTTATGTTCTTTAGGGCCGAAGATAACCCCAAAGCCTATTTAGGCGGAAGAACCTCAAGAATTGGGCTTGCCTGGAGCACCGATGGGCTCAACTTTAACAAATTCGATTCTCCGGTTCTCTATCCGGACTCCACAGCCTTTATAGCCTACGACTATCCCGGGGGCTGTGAAGATCCTCGGGTGGTAAAAGCACCTGATGGGCGATACATCATGACCTACACCTCGTGGAATCAGGATGTAGCCCGCCTATCCATTGCCAGCAGCAAAGATTTAAGAAACTGGACCAAGCATGGCCCTGCTTTGCTTAATGCCCTTCAGGGAAAATTTGTAGACACCTGGAGTAAGTCTGGATCCATTGTGTGCAAGCAACAAGGCAATGAACTCATTGCCACCAAAATCAATGGCAAATACTGGATGTATTTTGGCGAAAGAGGAGTAAACCTGGCCTGGTCAGAAGACCTGATTAACTGGACTCCCTTAACCGATGGCAACCAGCTGGCCATAGTTATGGATACCCGCCCCGGCTATTTCGACAGTTTTCTCACCGAACCCGGACCTCCTGCCCTACTGACCAGTGAAGGCATTCTGCTCATATATAATGGTAAGAATGACGAAGGCGATATTGCAGACCCTGACATTGCCAAAGGCACCTATTGTGGTGGGCAAGCCTTGTTTAGTGCTGCCGATCCATCCAAGTTTATAAAGCGCATGGATGAGCCCTTTATTTGCCCAACACTGCCTCACGAAATTACCGGGCAGTATGCTGCAGGCACTACCTTTCTGGAAGCCCTGGTTCCTTATAAAGATCGGTGGTTTATGTACTACGGTACAGCCGACTCCTTTGTGGGAGTAGCCGTTGCCAATCAATAAATGCTGTAAAGGATTTGAAGGCAGATGAGCACGCACCTTACCGTTTGAAGACCCAAAAGCCTGGACTATACTCAACCCACTAAAATAAAGTGCATAAAAAAAGAGGTTACCTTGCGATAACCTCTTTTTTGTGGGCCCTGCTGGATTCGAACCAGCGACCCCCTGCTTGTAAGGCAGGTGCTCTGAACCAACTGAGCTAAGAGCCCTAAAA
>NZ_DDDQ01000107.1:0-3075 GCF_002336325.1 Roseivirga sp. UBA1976
CTTGAGGAGCTGAGTGAGGCCCTCTCTGTACACATACAAAGCAGCGAAGAATCTACTCTGGAGGAGGCTCTTGAAGACAAAGACGAATATGCGGATATAGATGTTTATGAAGAAGGCGAAGCCTCGCTGGTGTTCTGCTCCAACGCACTTTTGGAAGAAGACTCCAAACTTGGGCAATTAACCTCTGGTGGCAAGCAACTGACGGAGTTTATGCTAAGTGAAACCTCAATGGTTTTTGCCTTTCGGTTTTATGAGCAAGGCGAGAAAGTTGCAGAAGACTTTTATGTGTTTGAACCCGGGTTTACTTGCTATGGGGCCAACAAACTGCAGTTGACAGAAGCCAGCGATATTTTAGAGGAGGGGCTTTCGGCCATACTACAACCTCTAATAGGTAAGGCTTTTGAAGATTTAGACCTATCTGCCTCTGTGCTCAGGTTAAAGCTTTAGGCTTGTGGGTGGCTTTGAGCTTCCGCAGATTTTACAATTTAGAAAACCGCACGACCCTTTTGGCAGTTGTAGATTCATTACCTTTGAGTTATGGGTTTTTTCGAAGATGTAGTGGGCAAAATTTTTGGTAAGCAGCCACCCAAAGCAGCTTTTGTACATGAGATGCTTCGCAGAAGCACTAAGGAGCTGGCCTCTTACCAGAGCTGGTTAGGAGGAGAAGGTCAAAAGCAGTTGGTTCACGATATTCAGCATGCCTATTACATGAAAAAGCAAGGCATACTTTCTTCTATCGATGTGCACATTCTGGACACTCAATACTCCAATGGTTTTGCGGTAAGTTTCAATCCCTCCATTGGTCACGAAAACTTTAGAAATCTTTTCGATTTCTTTAAAGAAAAAGTTTTGGACAGCGGTTATAAATTATCTCAGGGCGACCGCAGGGTGCTGGACAAAGAAACCCACGAAGAAACTATAGAAAAATGGTATTTAAAGCCAGTTACTGAAGAATTGGGGCAGCCAATTATTAATCAGCGTTATGGCAACGTGCTCATAGAAAAGGTTGATGTGAACCGAAAGCCGAGTTTTATTAAATTCATGGCCAACATTTATCAAGATCGGCAGTATACAAAAGCCGAACCTTTTCAAGATTTGTTCGATAAAGTCTTTGAATCATAATTAAACCCAAATGAAGAAATTTTTATTCGTATTGCTGTTCGGCCTGGTGGGCTTTGGAATGGAGCAAAAAGCAGAAGCACAAATTTTTACGACCAAACTTAAAATCACAGTGGTAGATGAGTTGGGCAATGTGGTACCCGATGCTAAGGTAACCCTCTATGCCAACGCCAATGATTACAAAGCCGAGAAAAACCCTGTTCAGGAGTTTCAGCTTACCAATAAGAAAGGCATAGTTACCTTTAAGGGCCTCAACCAAAAACAATATTATGTGAAGGTAGAAAAGGGCGATAAGACCAATGCCGGTGGTGGCGAAATTATCTCCGATTTGGAACCTAAAAAACTAAACAAGGCTAATGTGGTTATCTCAGAGCTCTGACAGAGAGCTGCTAAAGAAAAAATTGCTGGGCTATTCGCCAGAAAACCCAGCGGAAAAAGCATTCAGAGAACGAATGCTTTTTTTGCTTGAAAGCTACCCTAACTGTTTTGAAAGAAGCCTGGAGCATGCCCATTTCACCGCTTCGGCCTGGGTGGTAAACGAGGAGCGAACCCACTGCTTGCTTACCCACCATGCCAAACTAAACCGGTGGCTCCAATTGGGAGGGCATGCCGATGGCGAAGCAGCTCTGTGGAAGGTGGCTCTCAAAGAAGTGAGTGAAGAATCAGGTTTAAAAAACCTTCAATTGATTGATGAAGAAATTTTCGATATTGATATTCATTTAATCCCTGAGTATAAGGGTATTCCGGCTCACGATCATTATGATGTTAGGTTCCTTGTTTTGGCATCTATGAATGAACCGCTTCAATTCAACCATGAAGCAAAAGACATGGCCTGGCTACCGCTGGAAAAAGTGAAGCAGCAAGTAAAGCAAAACGATTCCATTGTAAGAATGCTGAACAAAACCGTTCAATTGAAAATTAATAAAGGAGATTAATGTTCCTCCTTATTCACAGCGTTATATTTAACCTATGATAAACTCCAAAAAGCAGGCTGTACTCCCTGTTCTGGTTCTGGTCTATGTGCTGGTGTACAGTATTCTGGTTTTTACATACCAAGACGAAAAAAAATCACCGCCCGAAATAGAGACTCCCCGGTCTTCTTTTTATCAAAAAGAAAATGTTCAGTCGCGGCAGGAGTATGAACAAGAAATGCTGGTGAACCCGGCAACGGGTAAAGTACCTGCGAATATTCGTAAACAAGAATTGGAGTTTGCGCGTGAAGTAAACCTTCAAAATACCCTGAATAAAACACCTCGCTCGGCATCTTCAGGAAATAGCACCAAAAACCATCAGCTATTATGGCTCCCTGTTGGGCCGGAAAATATTGCGGGAAGAACCCGGGCCATAGCTCTAGATATTCGCAATGAGCAAATTATACTGGCCGGAGGAGTTTCCGGAGGAGTGTGGAAGTCGGAAAATCTTGGGCAGAATTGGTTCAAAACTACAGCCTCTGATCAGCTGCAGAGTGTAACCGCCATAACGCAAGATATACGCACCGGTAAAGAAGACATTTGGTACTACGGAACCGGGGAGCTGGTGGGTAACTCTAGTCGGGCACCGGGAGCACCCTTTAGGGGCGATGGTGTCTTTAAATCGACCAACGGAGGCGACAGCTGGGAGCCCTTGCCTTCAACACAGTCCAACTCGCCCGGTATATTTAACTCACCTTTTCAATACGTATGGGATATAACCACAAATCCCAACAACCTGGCCGAAGATGAAGTGTTGGCAGCCATCTATGGAGCCATTGTACGATCTACCGATGGTGGCCAAACCTGGACAACCGTGTTGGGGACAGATTTAATCAATAATCCACCTACCTTCGATTTAAACAACATTCCGGCAGAATTTTTTACCGATATACATCGCACCGAGAGTGGGGTGTTTTATGCCACCCTAAGTTCGGCCACCAATATGGCAGGCGGAGAAAGTCGCAACGGAGGTATCTATCGTTCG
>NZ_DDDQ01000107.1:3370-12698 GCF_002336325.1 Roseivirga sp. UBA1976
CAACGGAGGTATCTATCGTTCGGAGGATGGTCAAAACTGGCAGCGTATACTCTCGCTGTTTCGTCCGGGCGAAGAGAGCTTTAGAAGAATTGAGATTGCCTCATCCAGATCAAACCCCGGGTTGCTCTACTTTTTAGCGGAAAGCAGCAAAGGCTATCGTTTGTGGAAATATGTGGAGGGAGAAGGCTTTACAGACTACTCGGCCAACGTACCCATAGAAACGGAAGAGTTAGAAGCATTCGACTCACAAGGTTCGTATAATCTCACCGTGGCCATTCACCCCACAAACCCAAACGTGGTATTTATAGGAGGAACTAACCTTTACCGGTCTACCGATGGGTTCGCCACTGCCGATAATATTTCCTGGATTGGTGGTTATGATCCCGAGTCGGAAAACATAAGCACTTACCCCAACCATCACCCCGATCAGCATGCTATTCATTTCATCCATGCTTTTCCGGACGCTCTTATATCTACTAACGATGGTGGAGTGTTTATAACCAGCGATTCAAGGGCAGAAAAAGTTACTTATATACCGTTAAACAACACCTTTGTGACCACCCAGTTTTATACGGCTTCCTATAGCCGGTATCCATTGGAAGAAGTGGTGCTTGGTGGTACACAAGACAATGGCTCTATATTAACGCTCGATAAGTTGGTGAACCAAGGCCCTAACGGCATCAGGATTTTGGGCGGAGACGGTGGCTTTACAGCCTCAACCCCTTATGGCTATTACTACTACCTGTCTTTCCAGAACTCGCGAATTTTCAGGCTCACGCTAAATCGCAATGCGGAGATAACCTCCTTCGCAAGAGTAGATCCGGTTGGAGGCGGTACTGATCCCAGCCAATCGTACCTGTTTGTGAACCCCTATGTGCTCGACCCTAACAATGCCAACCGAATGTATCTGGCCGGTGGCGATTTTGTATGGTACAACCAAAATCTGTCGCAAATTCCGGCCGGAAGTCAAAGCCCGGCACGAGTTAACTGGAAAAGGCTCACAAGAACAGAGGTGCAGGCAGGAGTAATTAGCGCCATTCAGGTATCTACCAACCCTAAAGACATTGTTTACTATGGTACCGGAAACGGTCAGTTATTTAGAATAGACAATGCCCATTCCGACATTTATTCGGTAAAAGAAATTACGGGCCAGGAATTTCCGGTGGGTGGTTACATTCGCTGCATAGCCATAGACCCAACCGATGCCAACCACATATTGGTGGCTTTTTCTAACTATGGTGTAAAGAGCCTTTTCCGAAGTACCGATGGTGGAACCACATTTACTCACGTGTCTGGCAATCTGGAAGAGTTTGAAGACGGAACAGGCAATGGACCTTCTTTCCGCTGGGCCGCCATTGTGCCTAAAACTGACGGAACCAAGCTGTATTATGCAGCTACCAGCACCGGCCTGTACTCCACTACTTCGCTAGAAGGAAATGTGGTGTGGGAGCAAGAGTCTCCCGAAGGCATTGGCAATATGGTGGTGAACATGATAGATTTTAGGCAGAGCGATGGAAAAATGGTAGCCGCAACACATGGCAATGGCTTGTATACAGCCCAGGCAGATGGCGTGGTGCCCAACGAAAACCTGGTGGTTGAAGAAGATTTTGAAATTGCCAATGTATACCCCAATCCTTTTGCCGATGAGGTAACTATTGAGGTCAATGCGCCTCGCACCCGTTTGCTCATCATCCGGGTCTACGACTCAAGGGGCAATGAGGTAAAAAGAGTCACCAGCAACCTGGCCTTTGTAGGTCAGAACGACTTCTTCTGGGACGGCACCAACTCATTGGGGCAGCCGGTAGGCAATGGGGTCTATTTAATTCGGGTTACATACGAACAAAAAAGCTACAGTCGTAAGGTAGTATTACAGAGAGAATAGATTTTTTCTACTGTAAGACTACTGCTATCTTTACCGCCTCAAAACAAAGCTATGAGGGGCAAACTAACCATTTTCGCAGTCGTTACACTTTTAATGTTCTCGTGCTCACCGTCAGAAGAAGAGTTGGTGCAGCAAGGCAGAGAACTAATGGGGCAGGAAAACTACGCTGAAGCTTTAAAAAAGCTGAATAAAGCCCTCGAGAAGAACCCACAAAACTATGTGGCTCTCAATGCCAAAGGAGTGGCCCTCTTGCGTATTGGCCAACTCGATGAGGCCATTGAGGTGTTTACCCAAGCCATCAATACCGACACCACCCAGTATCAGGCATTTTTTAATAGGGGTAATGCGTTCAGGCTTTTAGGCCGAGACAATGAGGCTATGCTGGACTATGACTATGTAACGGAGATAAAGCCTGATGTGGTAGATGCTTACCTGAACAGAGGGGCTATTCTTTTTAAGTATAATGAGTTTGACAGAGCCTTGTTCGATTTTGAGTTTGCCTTGCGCATGGATCCTAACAATGCTTTGATCTATCTGAACAAAGGGAAAGCCGAACTGCGCATTAATAATTTTGAAGATGCCACCTACGACCTCAAAAAAGCTATTGAGATAAAACCGGACTATGGAGAGGCCTACTACTGGCTGGGGTTGGCCGAGTTGACCCGAGACAATAAACCTCAGGGCTGCGAATACCTGAACAGTGCAGCAAGCCTTGGTTTTGAAGGCGCCATGGAGGCTATTTCACAAAACTGTATGCAGTAGTGGCACAAATTGGTGTAGATATTGGCCGTGCAGAAGAAATTCTGAGGCAGGGAGGGCTGGTGGCGATTCCTACCGAAACCGTATATGGGCTTGCCGGTAATGCGCTGAAGGAAAGTAGTGTTAGCAAGATATTTAAGGCCAAGAACAGACCCTCATTCGACCCTCTGATTGTGCATACCAACTCTCTTCACAAGGTAGAGTCGTTTGTTCGATACATACCCGATCAGGCCATTCAACTGGCGAAGCAGTTTTGGCCGGGACCACTCACATTGCTTCTACAAAAAAAGAGCATTGTGCCCGACCTGGTAACCTCAGGGCTGGACTCGGTGGCCGTTCGAATTCCCAACCACGAACTAACACTCAGCCTGCTGGCTCAACTGGAGTTTCCTCTGGCCGCTCCAAGTGCCAACCCGTTTGGCTATGTGAGCCCCACCACCGCAGAACATGTGGAAGCCCAACTGGGACATACTGTGGATTACATTTTAGATGGAGGGGCTTGCCGGGTGGGTGTAGAGTCTACCATAGTGAGTTTTTTGGAAGAAAAACCTAAGGTGCTCCGTTTGGGAGGGCTTGCTGTAGAGCAAATAGAAGAGGTAATTGGCTCCGTACGTGTGAACAAACACTCCAGCTCCAGTCCGCAGGCTCCCGGTATGCTCAAGAGCCATTATGCACCCGGTAAATCGATTGTATGGATTGATGGCTTCAATTGGAAAGCGGCCAATGATTTTTCGCAAATTGGAGCCATAGTATTTCAACATCCTTTGGAAGAATTGCCTTTAGAGAATCAGTTTGTGTTATCTGCCAAAGGCGATTTGGAAGAGGCGGCAAGAAACCTGTTTACGGCTCTCAGGACTATGGACAAAAACAACCACATAGCACTTATACTTACGCAAAGAGTTCCTGATGTGGGGCTGGGTAGAGCCATTAATGATAGACTAAAAAGAGCAACTGCAAAATAACAACCTATGAAAACCATTAACGATTTCAATTTTTCGGGTCAGAGAGCCCTCATAAGAGTAGACTTTAATGTGCCGCTCAATGGAGATTATCAGATTACGGACGACACCCGAATAAAGGCGGCTATACCCACCATTCAGAAAGTTCTTGACGATGGCGGAGCAGTTGTATTGATGTCTCACCTTGGTCGCCCTAAAGATCAGCCCGAAGAAAAGTATTCCCTCAAACATCTCGTGGGCCATTTGTCAGAAGTGTTTTCTACGGAAGTAAAGTTTGCAGACGATTGTATTGGAGATAAAGCAAAGTCGCTTTCAGCAAACCTAAAGGCCGGAGAAATACTTTTGTTGGAAAACTTGAGGTTTCATAAAGGAGAGACAGCAGGCGATGAAGCCTTTGCTAAATCATTGGCAGAACATGGAGATATTTACATCAACGATGCCTTTGGCACGGCTCACAGAGCCCATGCATCTACCTCTATAATTGCTCGCTTCTTTAGCCAGAAAGCATGTGGTTTTGTAATGCAGGCCGAGCTAGACAATGCCCAGAAAGTACTCGATAATGCCCAAAAGCCTTATACGGCCATTATGGGTGGGGCTAAGATTTCCGATAAAATACTCATTATTGAAAGATTGCTCGAAAAGGTGGATAACCTGGTGATTGGTGGAGGTATGGCTTATACCTTCTTTAAAGCATTGGGTGGTTCTATCGGAAGTTCGTTGCTGGAAGAAGATAAGCTGGACCTTGCGCAAGAACTCATCAAAAAAGCCAAATCCTTAGGGGTAAATCTTATGCTTCCTATGGATTCTGTAATTGCGGATGCTTTCAGCAATGAAGCCAAAACGCAGGTATGTATAAACACTTCTATTCCGGAAGGTTGGATGGGTCTGGATATAGGGCCTGAAGCTGCTGAGGTATTTTCGCAAACCATTAAAGAGTCTAAAACCATTCTATGGAATGGGCCAATGGGTGTGTTTGAAATGGACAAATTCTCAGCCGGAACAAAATCTGTTGCCGAGGCCATCGTAGAAGCAACTAAGAAAGGAGCCTTCTCTCTGATTGGTGGGGGAGATTCTGCTGCTGCTGTCAATACCCTCGGCTATGGAGAAGAGGTATCATACGTTTCTACCGGAGGTGGAGCTTTACTAGAGTACATGGAAGGTAAAGAACTGCCGGGTGTAGCAGCTTTAGAAGATTAATCTTCTGACCCGACTTCTACCCATTCGATTTTTAAAGTGTAAAAATAGAAAGACTGTCTCACAAGCCTGTAATGTTTGATACGGGGGAGTGAGACAGTCTCTTTTTTAAGCCGCATGCATGATTGTAAGGATACATGCTCCCTATTCTTGCGGCTAGTGGTGTTTGTGGAGTACCTTATTACCTCAATAGTAAGCGTTCTATTTTAACGAACTACAGTTACTGCTCCTTTCTGTTCAAACTGACCTCTTTCCGGCTCAAAGCGCGAGGTAAACCGGATTACATAGGGATACGTACCAAGAGGAACCAATTCACCGTTAAAGGTGCCATCCCATTTAAAATCTACTGAGTTGCTTTGGTAAATAAGCTCACCCCAGCGGGTGTAAATGAAAATCTGGAAGTTATCGACAAAGTCATTCGGGAACACAGAGAAGGTATTGTTTGGCGCAGGGCTGCTCGGTGCAAAAGCATTGGGAGCAATAACCTCCGGATCGCAACTTTCAATAATGGTTACCGAATCGGTGCGAACACAACCAATGGCGGTAGTCATAGTTACGACATACTCTCCCGGGCCTTCCACCGCAAGTGTTCTTCCTCCCTGGGGGTAAGGCTGACCGTTGCGGGTCCATTCGTAAGTTTCAAAGCCTCTTCCGGCCAAAAGCACAGGATTGGATGTTCGGGTGGAGCAATAGTACTCCACCTCAGGCAGTAGGCCTTCCGGTACAGCTTGTCTGCGCACAGTAATGCTTCGCTCAATAAAGCAGGTTCCGTTAGAAATGTTCACGGTGTAAACACCTTCGTCTGTTACACTCACAGAAGAACCGGAAAGCCCTGTAGCCTGACCGTCTCGTGTCCAGGTGTAGTTGTTGGGGTTGCCGGAAGTTACGTTTACCGTAAGCGTAATGGGTGAGCCGTCATCACAGGCCGGAGACGATGTAAGGCTCGCTTCCAGTGCTTCAGGAATGGTAACGTTGGTTGAAGTACTGCCCGAGCAATTCAGGTTATCAGAGTGCCTGACTGTTACCGAGTAGGTGTTTGTACTATTCACCGTTATTCTTCTGGTTGTGGCTCCGTTAGACCAGTTATAAGTATAATTCGCTCCCGGCTGCGGATTGCTCACCTCAGCTTCAAGTGTAATCTCACCTTCACATACATCGCCAATTTCGTTGATCTGAACCACTGGTTGAATGGTAAGGTCGACCACTACATTTTCAGAAACTTCACAGCTTCCCGGTGCAGTGGCGGTTACGGTATAGGTGCCGCTCTCGGTCACAGTTACATTAGAGCCACTGGCTGTGTAACCGTTAGGGCCTGTCCAGCTAAACGATGCGTTGGCTGTAGAAGAGGAGGCTGTGAGCTGTGCGTTAGGGCCACATTCTTCCACAAAGGGCTCGGTGGTTAAGTCAACCGGTTGAGGTTGATTAATGACTATACCTGTTTGACTTTGCACGCAGTTTCCATTCGATGTAACCTCAAGATCATACGTTCCTCCACTTAAGCCGCTTACCTCAAAGTCGTATGTAGTGGCGGCAATTGCTGAATTTACGGTACCGGAAGTTGTATTTCCGTTATCGTTGTTGGTGAGTACATAGCTAATCGGGAAAACATCCGTGTCAAGCGTAACCCGAATAGAGCCGGTGGGATTGCTACAGTCCGCATCGGTAGCTGTTACATTGGAGATGGTAAAGTCAGGCGGATCATTTTGCACCTGTATGTTATCCAGAGTTTGAACACAACCACTACTGTTATCGGTAATAGTTACGGTATAAGTATCGGCTGCCAGGTTGCTTATCGGTTCAACAGCCGGACCCGCAATTGAGTTTTGTGCCACTTGCCCGGTAGAGTTGCCGGTAACGGTATATGAGTAACTTCCTGTTGTGGAAATGTTTAGCTCAAAGCTACCATTGCTGGCTCCGCAGGCAGGGTTTACAATATTGGTTGCAGTAGCTTGCGCTAAGGGGTTAATGGTTACCCGAGTAGTGTCGTTCACAAAACAGCCGGCATTGATGGGGTCTTCAATAGATACCACGTACAAGTATTCTCCCGGATTGCTGCTGTCAACCGTTGCTCTTCTCTGATTAGGCAGAGTTGTGGTAGAGTTGTCGGGGTTTCGTACGGTCCAGATGTAATTGTTGGCTGTAACCTCCGGGTCTAGTGTCAGGACTCCATTCTGACAAATGGTGCTGGCTTCCGGCAGGTTAATTTCGAAAGGAGGTCCAACAAACGTTTCGCCCGAACTATAACAACCCAGTGCATTACTGATGGTAACGGTATAGATTTCTTCTTGAGTAACTGTAAAGGTTCTGCTGGTCGATACTACTGTGCCTTGGCTATCGGTCCACTCAAATGTAAGTCCCGGATCGTCCGGATTTCCCTGCCCTAAAGCATCCAGGGTATAAGTGTCTCCTTCGCAAAGTGAAATGGCTTGCGGAATCATAGGAGGATCAGGTGTTGCAAAAACTTCTATTTGCTGTACCAGGGTAGTATCAAGGCCACAGCGGTTTACGATGTTGAGCGAAATGTTGAAAAGCCCTGTTTGATCTTCGGTAAACACGTAGGCTGTGTCTTGCCCTTGAGCACTGAACACCGTGTTGTTGTCGCTCTGCCTGGTAATGCTCCAATAGAACTCATCAATATCGGAGGTGCCCGTTCCGCTCATAGCAATGCGCTCTTCCACACAGGTTTCGTCTGGGGCACTCATGCCCGGCAGTTGTTGCGGGTTGGCATTGTTTTGCACAAAATTGGGCAGGCCAAGCCTTGAATGCCCAACTGTAAGCACTACGGCCTGAGGGGTGAATCCTGAGTTGGCTGTGGTGTCTTCATTGGCGTTGATGGAGGCTACAAAAGCGGAACCTCCCGGATTACCCGGAGTTTCTACAGCTACGTAGATGGCTCCGTTGGGACCGGTTTGTATTTGTCCATAATTCACATTCTGATTTTGGCCGCTGGTTATATCGGCTCTGGAGGCTAGCCTGGAAGCCTCAGTAGAGAAGGAGTCTACCCGGTACTCCAATATTCTTCCTCCCGGGCTGCTTCCCGATCGGTTGTTCATGGTGGCAAACAGCTTAATTCCTCCTGTTGAAAAATGTACGTCATAAACCTCATCATTGGCACTGCCTCCTTCGTTGAGGTCTATTCGGTACTCAAACTCTACAATTTCACCGGTTTGAGGATCGAAATCGAAAAGCTCTACATAATCCTCGGTACCTTCAATTAGAGCTACGGCCACACGCTGACCATCGCTCGAGAATTTCATACCGGTTTGTGCACTGGCGGCATCGTTGAACGAATGGACCGATCCGGCCGAAGACAGCACGGGGGCTCCAATACCATCGGCAGTTATCGGGTACGACCTAAAGGTGTTGTTTCCGAACTCATGGGCCAGTAACCAAAAGCCTCCACCAACTTCGTAGGCAGCCAGCCTTTCTGTATTATTGGTGTATAGGATAATATCTTTCAGCACAACGTCTCCCCGGCCATTATCGGCTTTCATATCTACCACAGAATATTTCAGCGCATAAATGTTAGAACCGTATACTTCCTGGGTGGTGAAGAGGTAGTACAGGGTTTCATCTTCGGGAAATGGCACAATAATTACTGCCTGAACAGCCACACTATCTCCTCCTATGTTGGTGCCATTGGGCATTACACCATTTTCTCTGTTCCAAACGGTTTTTCCATTGCTATAGAATAGTACATCGCCATTGGCATCGGAAATGGTAGAGGTACCGGCCGGTGCGTTCATGGCGTGGGGGTCGGTTATGCTGCGCGGAGGAGGGTCAAGCCCTTCTTCTTCATTAAAATCTATACCCGCACCATTGCCAAAATACCAGATGTTGGCGGTTTGGCCTTCATCGCCATATACGGTAACTCTGGCTGTGCCATACACCGGACATCCGCCTCCCGTTGGTGTAACCACCACCCAGTAATCTCCCGATTCGGTCACATCGATGGTCTGAGTAGTTTCTCCCGTGCTCCAGAGGTAATCGTATGAGCCGGTGCCACCGCCACCGCCACCTCCGCCTCCGGAGCTCTGAGGTTGTGCATCCAGTGTCAAAGTTTCGCCAGGGCAAATTGTGGTATCGGGCAAAGACAACTGAAGGTCGTTTTGCTCCACCTGAGTATTGAGTATGCCGGAATAGGTCAGTCCGTTAACTTCCATAGAAACAGTAGCCAGCAAGGGGCCCGCCTGGTCTAGCGTAACCAATGGAGCTTGCATATTGGACTGTAAATTTATGGGTTGAAAGTCCCAGTTAATGCTGCCCGGTATTATAGTGCTAGGCTCGAATGATACATAAAACTGTATGGGAGTATTCATGCACAAGGTGCCGTCCTGAACGCCTACCTCAATAAACGGCTGCGTATTTTTAAGTGGGCTGAACTGACTGAAATAGTTGGATTGTGGGTTGACATCGCTGAAAAGGTTAGCTTCATACTGAATGCGCGCTACAACGCTATCGGGCTGATTAATTCGGTTGAGATGGGTGGTGGCACCACCAATGTCTTGCGTAATGTGGTAAATGGTGCTGTCGG